>NZ_JAJKHN010000159.1:0-5268 GCF_020982715.1 Bacteroides sp. 1_1_30 | reverse complement strand
TAGCCATGGTCTCGTGGGCTCGGAGATGTGTATAAGAGACAGGATATATATAGTGTCTTTGAAGAAGAAGGCTTGAAATATAAAAGAAGAATTGTATTGTCTAAAAATTTCTATGCAACACAGAAGTCGGTTATATGGTCAAGTGAAAAAGAAGTAGTAGATATAGATACGCCAATAGGAACAATGGTTTCCTTTTATTATCCCCTAAGTGATGAAGATAAAGAAAAATATAATGAACTAACGACAACAGAGTTAAGAGATAGAATATTGATTCATTACTTAAGTCGTTTTTGTCTAAATAGGGATAATCTTCAGCAAATAAAGTTAGAATATTATATTAATAGTATTTGTGATAAGGATAGCGTTCAGGTAATAACAGGAAAAGATATTCCACAGCCAGATTATACCGATTCTGTACAAGTGAATTATTCTAAAATATCAGTAGATGGAAATACTATTATAAAAACACCCAATACGGAAGAATTCATAATTAATTCGTATAGTTTACCTTGTTCTATACAAAAAAGAAATGAGGTAAAACTGACAAGCAAGAATGAAACAGTTGAAGTGTCAGGTATTGATTTTTCAATAATAAAAGATTCTCCTAAAATAAATAATAGCTATTTATTATTTTTGATTTCAAGTTCCTATCTAACTCAACAAGATAGTGATCTGAGAGGACAGTTAGCTATTTATTCAAAAAAAGATTTTCTGAAAAAAAGAAATCTTTTCTCTGGCGAAGAACAGATTTTAACCGATGATATTGAGGAAAAAGTTACTTCCTCTATAACAACACATTATAAATCTATAAGTAAGGTTAAGGAGTCGTTTGAATCCCAGATAGATGAACTTGCAGAAATGTTTTCGTTAGATAGAAGGATTTTAAATGAAGTAGGATATAAAGCAGGGGATTCAGATCAAAGTATTTTAAAGAAAGTGTATGAATACAATGCAGATATATCAGCGAAACATGATGCTGGTATAAAATCAGTCATGGATTCATTAAAGGAACTTACTCCAAGTTCAAAAGACTTTAAGAAGAAACTTAATGAAAAAGTAAAGAAAGTTACTGAATTGGTTCCACAAATTAATAGAACGGAGCTGGTGCGTTATATTTCGAAAAGAAAAGTAATATTAGATTTAATGCAGAAAACGTTAGATAAGCAATTAGATTGTCAACAAAAGAATTCTAAAGGAAAAAAGATTAATCATGAAAGTTTCTTGCACAATATATTGTTTAGCCAACATTCTGATGATCCATTGGATAGTAACTTATGGATGATAAATGATGATTTTATACACTATAAAGGAATTTCCGAATCTGAACTGAGAAATATAAAGGTAGAAAATGAGCTTTTTTTTAGAGAAGATTTAACTAAAGAAGAGCTTGAAGAACTTACAGCCTATAATAGAGATAAATTAGGGAATCGTCCAGATATACTTTTATTTCCCAAAGAACATAAATGTATTATCATTGAACTAAAAAGTATGGATGCGGATGTATCTAAATTTGTATCACAAGTTTCTCAATATGCAGGCTTAATCAGGCAATACGCAAAAGATAGATTTGAGATAACGACATTTTATGCTTATTTGATAGGAGAAAGTTTCACCCTTAATGAAGTTAAACGAGCAAATCCATTTTTTAAAAAAGCTTATTACTTTGATTATTTATTTTGCCCCAATTATCCAGTAGATGGAGGAGAGAATAGAAGAGATGGAGAAATGTATATTGAAGTAATAAAATATTCGACCTTATTGGAACGAGCTGTTTTTAGAAATAAAATATTTACAAATAAAATTTAGTTCTTCAAATTAAGTAATCCCACTCCTTCAGTTGTCTATTAGAGTTACTGGAGTGGGATTATTTTATAGACATCTAAAATATTCCAGTTTTGTGGCATAAAAACTGGAATACGTGCCGAGAAACTAATTTAGTATAATTAGTATAATAAGGTGTAGTATATGAGTTGAAATGTTAAGTATTCACTCTTTTGGGGTTTTCTGTGCTTTAATCGTATTATATCTCGAAATTATTACTAACTTTGTCATTGGCTGCAAATTTTACGGCTGTAAAGTTTACGGCAGTAAACTCTGTAATGGTGAAATCGAATATAAAAAGATAAGGATATGAAATTTTACAATAGAGATAAAGAGTTAGCATTGTTGGAAAAGGTTCGCCGAGTGTCTTTTTCTGTACATTCCCAAATGACCGTACTTACCGGTCGGCGACGTATCGGCAAGACCAGCCTTATATTCAAGAGCTGCGAGGATACTCCTACGGTGTACTTGTTTGTCAGCCGAAGTAATGAAACGGATCTCTGTTTACGATTTACTTCCGAGATCCGGCAGGCACTTGATATTTATATACCGGAACTTACCAACTTTGCAGAAATGTTCCGCTTCTTAATGGATTTGGGAACACGGATGGAATATAATCTGGTTATAGACGAATTTCAGGAGTTCTATTACATAAATCAAGAGATTTACAGTTTGATGCAGGATACTTGGGATCGACTGAGGAAACAGAGCCATGTCAATCTTATCGTGAGCGGTTCGGTCTATACCCTTATGAATAAAATCTTCAGGGATTCAAAAGAACCGCTGTATGGTCGTGCTGACAGTATCATGAAGTTAGCTCCTTTTACTACTTCCGTATTGAAAGAAATCATATCGGATCATAAGGCCGACTATACTAAAGATGACTTGTTGGCACTCTATACCTTTACCGGTGGTGTTCCAAAGTATATCGAGCAATTTATGGACAATGGATGTACAAGCATGGAAAGTATGGTCGATTTCATGTTGCAACCCGATTCATCCTTTCTGACTGAAGGACAGGCTTTGCTGATACAGGAGTTCGGAAAAAAATACGGTAATTACTTTTCTATCTTATCAGCAATCTCCAATGGTAAGAACACCCTGCCGGAAATGGAAGCGGTTATGGGTGGAATGAGTCTGGGCGGACAATTGAAGAGATTGGAGGAAGATTATGATCTGGTAAAGAAGAAACGGCCCATACTCTCCAAAGAGGGTTCCCAAACCGTCCGTTATGAAGTTTCGGATATGTTTTTACGTTTCTGGTTCCGGTATTTTATCAAGTATCAAAATTATATAGAGATACAGAATTTTGAACGCTTGGCTGATATTATAAAAAAGGATTATCCGACATTCTCCGGTTTGGCTTTGGAAATGTATTTCCGCCAAAAGATGATGGAAAGCAAGGAATTTGCAGATATAGGTTCTTGGTGGCAAGGCAAGAATAATAAAGATCAGGATGAAATAGATATTGTCGGACTATATGCGGAAGAGAAAAAAGCTCTGGTGGCAGAGGTGAAAAGACAATCCAAAAATTTCAAGCCGGATTTGTTTGCACTCAAAGTAGAGGAATTACGGAAAAAAGTCTTGTTTAAGTATGAGATAGAGAGCAGGCTTTTTTCAATGGAGGAAATGTAAATGTGAATTTTATTTAAATACCATGATTGCCAAAATTGATATTGAAAGATTTGGATTGTTCTCAAATTATTATTGGAAACAACATATTGGAACAGAAAATAATCAAATTTTTAATAAAATGAATATTATATATGGACGAAATTATTCAGGTAAAACTACTTTATCTCGAATATTTCGCTGTATAGAAATGAAACAGTTACCCAATAATTATCATAATGGCATTTTCACTATAACTACTGATAATTCAACTATAACTAATATGAATTTAGTTTGTTCTGATAAAGTAAGGGTGTATAATACAGATTTTGTCAAAGAAAATTTAAGTTGGCTAAGTAATGAGGAGGGCGACATAAAACCTTTTACATTATTGGGATCTAACAATGTAAATGCTGAGAAAAGAATAACAGAAATTAATGAAGAATTAGGTGGTATAGATGAGAAAAAAGGATTACTTTATCGAAAGTGGCAAATAGAAGAAAACTTGCAAAAAAGAAAACTACAATTTACTAAAGCTAAAGAGAAGGTTCAGACATTACTAACCAATAAAGCTAATAGAGAGATAAAAGTAAACAATTACTATGTAAAACAAGGCACTAATTATAATGTTAAAACAATTCAATTAGAAATTGACGAAATTATAGATTCCGGAAAAAATTTTATAATAAATGAAAAAGAGAAGGCCATTCGTAGAAAGAGAATTGACGAATCTGTAAAACAGGAAATAGCACCATTACCTATAACAAAGCCACATCTCTCGGAATATATAAAGGAGGTTCAAGAGCTTCTAAAACGTAAGATCGTTTTAACGCAAACACTTGAAGAATTAGTAACTAATAGTCTATTGCAAGAATGGGTGGATAAAGGGCGTGTGCTTAATAAGAATAGGGAAACTTGTGCTTTTTGTGGAGGAATTATTACACCTGATCGTTGGAAGTTATTGGATGCCCATTTTAGCAAGGAATCAGAGGAACTAAAAAAAAGTATTGAAGAACTATTTGATAAACTTGAAAGATCCAAGAAATCACTTGATGGCTTTCTCGAGACAAGGGGAGTAAAACAGGAAAATATTTATGAGATTTTCCAAGATGAGTACAATCAATATTACAAAGAATGGACTATATATAGACCAGTACAGAGATACAATAGACTTTCTTATTTCCCAATTACAAGAGAGATATAATGATATATTCACTCCAAGGGAAATAAGCAATATTGTTGATTGCTCGGAGAATATCATTGAAATAATTAACCGCTTTAATTCTTTATTACAGAAAAACAAAAACAAATCTTCTACTATTGCAAAAGATAAAGATATTTATCGAAGAGAATTAAGATATTCTGAAATACAATCTTTTATTAAGACAATTGAGTATGAAAGGATTTGTAAGGATTGGAAAAACGAAGAAAAATCCATCAATAGCGAGGAAAAAAAACTTGATGATTTGATAAAGACTATTGGAGAGTTAAGACAAGAAAAGCAAACAAAAGAATTAGAAGCAAAGGATGAAGGAGAAGCTGCCAAAAGAATAAATGAACATTTATCAGATTTTTTTGGGCATGATAGTTTGACTTTGGAGCCAGCACTTATCACTGAATCTAATACACCCTTAACGAGATTTATAATAAAAAGAGGTGATAAAGAAGCTCACAATTTAAGTGAAGGTGAATGCAGCCTAATTTCTTTCTGCTATTTTATTGCAAAAATAGAAGATGAATTGAATGGAGTAGATCATGATAAACTGATAATATATATTGATGATCCTATTTCTAGTCTTGATAATAATCATATCTTTTTTATGTATAGTCTTATTG
>NZ_JAJKHN010000158.1:0-5314 GCF_020982715.1 Bacteroides sp. 1_1_30 | reverse complement strand
ATAGGTATTTGAATAAGGTCAATAAATTTACGGCGTCCTGAACAGAGCAAAAAAATCATCTTAACAGATGAAAAAGATACTTTTACAATGAAGAGTTTGATCCTGGCTCAGGATGAACGCTAGCTACAGGCTTAACACATGCAAGTCGAGGGGCAGCATTTTAGTTTGCTTGCAAACTAAAGATGGCGACCGGCGCACGGGTGAGTAACACGTATCCAACCTGCCGATAACTCGGGGATAGCCTTTCGAAAGAAAGATTAATATCCGATAGTATATTAAAACCGCATGGTTTTACTATTAAAGAATTTCGGTTATCGATGGGGATGCGTTCCATTAGTTTGTTGGCGGGGTAACGGCCCACCAAGACTACGATGGATAGGGGTTCTGAGAGGAAGGTCCCCCACATTGGAACTGAGACACGGTCCAAACTCCTACGGGAGGCAGCAGTGAGGAATATTGGTCAATGGACGAGAGTCTGAACCAGCCAAGTAGCGTGAAGGATGACTGCCCTATGGGTTGTAAACTTCTTTTATATGGGAATAAAGTATTCCACGTGTGGGATTTTGTATGTACCATATGAATAAGGATCGGCTAACTCCGTGCCAGCAGCCGCGGTAATACGGAGGATCCGAGCGTTATCCGGATTTATTGGGTTTAAAGGGAGCGTAGGTGGATTGTTAAGTCAGTTGTGAAAGTTTGCGGCTCAACCGTAAAATTGCAGTTGAAACTGGCAGTCTTGAGTACAGTAGAGGTGGGCGGAATTCGTGGTGTAGCGGTGAAATGCTTAGATATCACGAAGAACTCCGATTGCGAAGGCAGCTCACTAGACTGCAACTGACACTGATGCTCGAAAGTGTGGGTATCAAACAGGATTAGATACCCTGGTAGTCCACACAGTAAACGATGAATACTCGCTGTTTGCGATATACAGTAAGCGGCCAAGCGAAAGCATTAAGTATTCCACCTGGGGAGTACGCCGGCAACGGTGAAACTCAAAGGAATTGACGGGGGCCCGCACAAGCGGAGGAACATGTGGTTTAATTCGATGATACGCGAGGAACCTTACCCGGGCTTAAATTGCATTTGAATAATCTGGAAACAGGTTAGCCGCAAGGCAAATGTGAAGGTGCTGCATGGTTGTCGTCAGCTCGTGCCGTGAGGTGTCGGCTTAAGTGCCATAACGAGCGCAACCCTTATCTTTAGTTACTAACAGGTCATGCTGAGGACTCTAGAGAGACTGCCGTCGTAAGATGTGAGGAAGGTGGGGATGACGTCAAATCAGCACGGCCCTTACGTCCGGGGCTACACACGTGTTACAATGGGGGGTACAGAAGGCAGCTACCTGGCGACAGGATGCTAATCCCAAAAACCTCTCTCAGTTCGGATCGAAGTCTGCAACCCGACTTCGTGAAGCTGGATTCGCTAGTAATCGCGCATCAGCCATGGCGCGGTGAATACGTTCCCGGGCCTTGTACACACCGCCCGTCAAGCCATGAAAGCCGGGGGTACCTGAAGTACGTAACCGCAAGGAGCGTCCTAGGGTAAAACTGGTAATTGGGGCTAAGTCGTAACAAGGTAGCCGTACCGGAAGGTGCGGCTGGAACACCTCCTTTCTGGAGCGATGTCGTAAGACGATGCAATTCTACATGAATAATGTAAAACGGCCATCGTTAAAAATAATGACTTTAAAGGTTCTGTTTTTTGTACTACTGGTACTTGTTTATTTATAATATATAGATCAACCATCTATAGAAGTATAGATAGAGATAAACAAGAGAAAAAAGAAGCCGAGTCTAACATCAGGTAGACAAGGTTGAACTAGTCCTATAGCTCAGTTGGTTAGAGCGCTACACTGATAATGTAGAGGTCGGCAGTTCAACTCTGCCTGGGACTACCAAGCTCAAGAATGAGGAACAGCGAAAGCTGAAAGCTAAAAGCTAAAAAACGATATTCTTGAACAACCTCTTGGGGGATTAGCTCAGCTGGCTAGAGCATCTGCCTTGCACGCAGAGGGTCAACGGTTCGAATCCGTTATTCTCCACGATCTCTGAAAAGAGAAACGATCTTTGACATGATGTACAAAAAGTAAAATTAAAAGTAAGAGCTAAAAGTATATATCAAACCGTACGTGTTCGAATATGCAATATTGACAGCCGGAAGCAATTCCCCAAGTCAATACCAGTATGAGAATAAAACGTTTGAAAGAAAGTAAGCAAGGGCGCATGGCGGATGCCTTGGCTCTCGGAGGCGATGAAGGACGTGATAAGCTGCGATAAGCTTCGGGAAGGTGCAAATAACCTTTGATCCGAAGATTTCCGAATGGGACAACCCGGCATTCTGAAGGAATGTCATCCATCCTAGATGGAAGCTAACGCAGGGAACTGAAACATCTTAGTACCTGCAGGAAAAGAAAATAATAATGATTCCCCAAGTAGTGGCGAGCGAACGGGGATTAGCCCAAACCAATGTTGTTACGGCAATATTGGGGTTGTAGGACCACGATATCGCAAGAAATTTAGTGAGAAGAATTCTTTGGAAAATGAAACCATAGACGGTGATAGTCCGGTATTCGAAGCTAAACGAAGCGTAGTGGTATCCTGAGTAGCGCGGGACACGAGGAATCTTGCGTGAATCTGCCGGGACCATCCGGTAAGGCTAAATACTCCCGAGAGACCGATAGCGAACCAGTACTGTGAAGGAAAGGTGAAAAGCACTTCGAATAGAAGAGTGAAATAGTCCCTGAAACCGTGCGCCTACAAGCGGTCGGAGCAGCGTAAGTTGTGACGGCGTGCCTTTTGCATAATGAACCTACGAGTTACTTTTTCCGGCAAGGTTAAGCATTTCAAAATGTGTAGCCGAAGCGAAAGCGAGTCTGAACAGGGCGATTAGTCGGAAGGAGTAGACGCGAAACCAAGTGATCTACCCTTGGTCAGGTTGAAGGTTAGGTAACACTAACTGGAGGACCGAACCGATAAGCGTTGAAAAGCTTCCGGATGAACTGAGGGTGGGGGTGAAAGGCTAATCAAACTTGGAGATAGCTCGTACTCCCCGAAATGCATTTAGGTGCAGCCTTGGGAATTACTACTGTGAGGTAGAGCGACTGATAAGATGCGAGGGCTTCACCGCCTATCAAGTCTTGATAAACTCCGAATGCGCAGTAGTTCGATCCCAGGAGTGAGGGCATGGGTGCTAAGGTCCATGTCCTAAAGGAGAAGAATCCGGACCATCAGCTAAGGTCCCGAAATAATTGCTAAGTTGAACTAACGAAGTCAGATTGCTAAGACAGCTAGGATGTTGGCTTGGAAGCAGCCATTCATTTAAAGAGTGCGTAACAGCTCACTAGTCGAGGAGTTTGGCGTGGATAATAATCGGGCATTAAGCAATTTACCGAAGCTATGGGATCAGTAATGATCGGTAGGGGAGCATTCCACTCTGCGTCGAAGGTGAAGCGTGAGCTTTGCTGGAGCGTGTGGAAAAGCAAATGTAGGTATAAGTAACGATAAAGGGGGTGAGAAACCCCCTCGCCGAAAGACTAAGGTTTCCTGATCAACGCTAATCGGATCAGGGTTAGTCGGGTCCTAAGGCTCAGCCGAACGGTGAGGCCGATGGCAGAACAGGTTAATATTCCTGTACTACCTTAAGGAGTGACGTGGAGACGGAGGAGTGATAGCGCCGCGGACTGACGGAATAGTCCGTTGAAGGGTGTAGATGTTGATCTTTGCAGGCAAATCCACAAAGAGAGTCGAACCTGATAGTATGGAACGTTCTTCGGAACAATCCAATAGTGCGTGTAAACATACTCCCAAGAAAATCCGCTAAACTTAATCTTTAAGGTACCCGTACCGCAAACGGACACACGTAGTCGGGTTGAATATACTAAGGCGCTTGAGTGATTCACGGTTAAGGAACTAGGCAAATTGACCCTGTAACTTCGGGATAAAGGGTCCCAACGAGAGTTGGGCGCAGAGAATAGGTCCAGGCAACTGTTTAACAAAAACACAGGGCTGTGCTAAATTGAAAGATTACGTATACAGCCTGACACCTGCCCGGTGCTGGAAGGTTAAGAGGAGATGTCATCGCAAGAGAAGCATTGAATTGAAGCCCCAGTAAACGGCGGCCGTAACTATAACGGTCCTAAGGTAGCGAAATTCCTTGTCGGGTAAGTTCCGACCTGCACGAATGGTGTAATGATCTGGACACTGTCTCAACCGTGAGCTCAGTGAAATTGTAGTATCGGTGAAGATGCCGATTACCCGCGATGGGACGAAAAGACCCCGTGAACCTTTACTATAGCTTAACATTGAATTTGGGTAATTGATGTGTAGGATAGGCCGGAGACTTTGAAGCAGGTACGCCAGTATTTGTGGAGTCGCTGTTGAAATACGGCCCTTTGATTATTTGAGTTCTAACTCGTAGATGCGAGGACACTGTTTGGTGGGTAGTTTGACTGGGGTGGTCGCCTCCAAAAGTGTAACGGAGGCTTCTAAAGGTGCCCTCAGGACGATTGGTAACCGTCCGTAGAGTGTAATGGCATAAGGGCGCTTGACTGGGAGACAGACAAGTCGATCAGGTAGGAAACTAGAGCATAGTGATCCGGTGTTTCCGTATGGAAGGGACATCGCTCAAAGGATAAAAGGTACTCCGGGGATAACAGGCTGATCCCTCCCAAGAGCTCATATCGACGGAGGGGTTTGGCACCTCGATGTCGGCTCGTCACATCCTGGGGCTGGAGAAGGTCCCAAGGGTTGGGCTGTTCGCCCATTAAAGTGGCACGCGAGCTGGGTTCAGAACGTCGTGAGACAGTTCGGTCTCTATCTATCGTGGGCGTATGAAATTTGCGTGGCTCTGACACTAGTACGAGAGGACCGTGTTGGACTGACCGCTGGTTTACCAGTTGTGCCGCCAGGTGCATCGCTGGGTATCTAAGTCGGGATTGGATAAGTGCTGAAAGCATCTAAGTACGAAGCCAGCCACAAGATTAGATTTCTTAGGGTCGTTAAAGACGATGACGTTGATAGGATGCAGGTGTAAAGGTGGTAACATCAAAGCCGAGCATTACTAATTGCCCGTTCACTTTCTTTCAAATATGTACCGGTTGGGTATATACGTTTAGCGGATTACTGATACGGAAACTGGAAACAGAGAACAGAAACATACTAGTAATAACTTGAGATTTTACTTTTCATCATGTCATAACCTTATTCAGGTGGTTATAGCACGAGGGTTCCACCTCTTCCCATTCCGAACAGAGAAGTTAAGCCTCGTCACGCCGATGGTACTGCGTAACAGTGGGAGAGTAGGTAGCCGCCGTTTT
>NZ_JAJKHN010000157.1:0-5853 GCF_020982715.1 Bacteroides sp. 1_1_30 | reverse complement strand
GTATTAATATAGGGATTTACTTTTTGAAGTATTAAATAAAACTTTGATTAATATTTAATGTTGGTAACAAAGATAAACAGTCAGAGAAATTATATATTCTCCCCATTCAGTTACTTACTCAAATTTACGATTATCATGTTTTGCCTGAATGATACGATGTGCTCCTTTCTTTTGGTTATCCGATTATAATACTAATAAGAGTTCCTCAATTTGTCAATTTCATATTGTATTAGACCAAGATTTGTCAATGTCGTTGTTGCTAACTTATTTAGTTTTAGTATATTATTTTCTGGTGATTCATTTATGTTTATATATTCTGTTAATTTTCTAATTGCTGATATTGGAATACCGTATTCCATTAATGCTGCGATATTGGGATGTAAAAAACCATTTTCAAGATTACTTGCAATAAAGCTATAATTACCATACTTCATATTTGATTTTTTAAATACATACTCCTGCAAGTTGGAGATGACATTTAACCATTTGGGTAGTTTATAATCAAACCAATGTCGGCTAATATGTAAAATGGCATAAGAAGCAACATCAATCCGCTTTTGTTTATTAGGAATTTTGCTAGACCAAAAGTTGTCATTTACATAATATGAAATAACAGCATTTATAGACTTCATGTTAATATATGAAAAAGCGAAACTAGCCAACCACCGAGCAGATAAACGTCCAATACCCTCAATATATGTTTTGTCACCTGCACCACTTAACGTATCCCAGCATAATTCGATAGCTACACTTAAATTGTCGAAAGTTTTGGGAGTAGATGTCCAATTTAGCTGGGAGTTATAATATTGGAGGTTAGACTCAATTTTATTTATAATGGCTAATTGACCTTCTATTGAAATACCGTTGTTGGATCTAATTACTTCTTTTATTTCGGGAGACATATTGTCAAACTTCGCAAGTCTTATTTTTGCTTTCTCTTCAATGTCTTTTTCATCCATAGAAATTAAAACTTCTAATGGGGCTTGTTCTTGATTAAAAATAGGTATATCAACAAATAGTTCCATTTGTTCAGGCTGATTTTCAAATCTAATTACATTACCAATATAATGTTTCCTCATACGACCAGATCGACCTGCAATATTTTTATAATCAAAAAAGTCTATAGGTTGTCCTCCTTTATCTTTATCAAATAAAATAACATTTTTAGCAGATGTGTTTACCCCTTCTATCAATGTTGATGTACAAAATAGCCACCTGATTGATCCTTCATTAAAACAATCAACAATTGAACCGCCTAAATGACGGGGCAAAGCGCCATGATGAAAACCTATACCACAATTCAAAGCATCTATTAAAGACCACTTGGAATTAATATTGTCTTTAATCCATTCACCTATTTCTTTATTTCTTTGAACATACGGAACTAGCATTAATTTATTTTCATTTTTTAAATATGAAGCATAGTCTAATGCTAGATTAGTGGCCTTATTGGGAGAGGAACAGTAAATAATCGTTTGTTCTTTTGTTGATGAAAGTAATTTGAAGAGTTCTAGCTTTTTTAATTCTTTTTTCTCTTTAGCTTTACCTTGAATATTGACATTAGTCTCATTGACTGCTACTGTTGCAAATTCAGTAGGATACCAAATTAAGTCATATTTATTTTTGAAATTTAAAGGTATATCTTTAATCATAGGTCCTAATAGATAGAATTTACTAGTAAATTTCAATAGTTTGGCAAATGCTTGATTCAAAGCTATAGCTCTATCATCATCTCTATCTAAACTTAATTTATAGAACTCATCTATGACAAAAAACTCTATTTCAGGAAATTGGTTATATTCAACCACACGTTCTCCTGTAAATAAAAATATATTTCCTTTTTCTTTAGTTGGCTCTTGACTAGTAGAAACAATTATCTTGTACCAGTTTTTATATTTCAAAAGTTTCTTTCGGGTTTCATCAAGTAAAGCTAGAGTTGGTTGAATAATTACTATCTGTTCATATAGTTTGCTGGCAATAACTTCTTCAATAAGTAAACTCTTTCCAAAGCTTGTTGGTGCACTTACAACCAAAGAACGTTTACTCTGTAATTCTATAGATAAATGTTGTTGCTCTTCATGTAGATAAATATTATCTAAGTGAGGGGATTTGTGATATTCATAACATAAAAGGGAGCTTTGAGAAAGTTGCTTTGGATCAACATAAGGATATAAACCTGCAGCGGCAGTTAAGTCATTCCAAATGGAATAGGTGTTTTTATCTACTTTCTTCCATGCATCTAGTATTCTAATGATTATATCTCTACCATATTTATTATTTTCTCTAGAACGTAATAAAGATGAACACAATTGCGAAAGCGAAAAACTATGCTCATAATCAATGTTTTTTGTTTCTGTTATATATATGATAGCATCTTGAACTTTCTGTGGTGTCATATTTGCTGCATTAATTTTAATCGTTTATCTAATTCGGTATTTAACATATCTTTATTTTGTACAGGTAGAAGCATTAATATGACTTCTGTTGAAACATTCCCTTTCAATTTATCAAAGGTCTTACAAAGAGCTGTACATTCCGATATGAAATCCTCAAAATATTTATTACTTTCTTCGCAATGATTTTTAAATAGATCACTATTATAAGTACACACCATTGGAATTACTATATTGGAAAAAATTACATCTAGTTTTTGATGCTCATCCATAAGACTTCGCCAATATTCTATCTCTGGAATGCTTTCTGGGAGTTTCTTAGATATTAAGCTAAACTCTCTTCGTAAATAATCTGCATTAACATGCTTTTTTATATCTTCAGCCAAATCTCTGACTCCAGCATCTCCTGTTTTGTATAATTTAGATTCACCAAGCCATAATTTTTTCTTGTCTCCAGTGATAGTTACCTGTACACCATCAAAACCATGAGCAGGTACATTGTGTGAATCTTTAAAATATATTTTTGAAATTAATGGAATTGTGTTCTGAAAATCTCGCAACAATAAATGAAGAATTAGTTCACCAAATTCTCCTCTATTTTGATATTTGTCTGTTAGGTATACTATTTGTGCGGCTTCTTTTAAGCGAGATATTATTTCAGTAAGTGGAATAGAAGTACCACAGTGATAACCTAAAGAAAATTCGGGTATTACATTTCTTACTATGTCAACCAAAGGCTGTAGTCTAAATTGCTTTTGATCGAATCCAATATGATACGCTTTCAGTGTAGGTTCACAAATATATTCTTGAATTACTAAATCAGATTTAAAAGGTCTACTCATTATATAAAATTATGTTTACTGAAATTTATTACAAAGATATAAATTTAATCTGATAATTTATTAAACAGTCTATTATAAATAGTTGTATTACTCACGGCTTTTTCATTTAAGAAATATTGTTCATCGCTTGTTATTGCAGTAAAAATCCTTATATTCGTGCGCAGTGATGCGGAAGCACCGCTTTAGGTGTTTCTTCTTATCGTTCATTTTTATTTTTTTTATAGGCGGAATTCAATAGAATATGATGTTGGTATTGTCTTCCGCCTTTGTTTTTGCGCCAGCAAAAATACGATTTATTCCACTGATATACAACTTTTTACGTAAATATTATTAAAGAAGAAACACCTTGGCTGTCTTCGTGGCAGCATTATGACTCATTTGAGAAAATTTGTATCCTCAATCCCTGAATACCGCAGAACAAGCCGAGGAAACTTCAAACACAAACTTGAAGATATACTCATGCTTGTAATATTGGGCAGGCTCAGTAAGTGTATTACCAGAGCTGAAATACTTCAATTTGGCAAACGTCACTTGAAACGCCTACAGGCGAGAGGGTTATTTCCGTATGGGTTACCCTCAGAAGCTACGCTTTGCCGTGTGTTTCAAAGCATAGACGATGAAAAGATGGCTGATCGCATGTCTGCTTTTGCCGACGTTTTCCGCAAGGAAATATCCGCTTCGGCAACTGACATCATTTGTATTGATGGAAAGGCCATGCGGGGTACCTTGTACGACAACGGACGTAATCCTGATATCGTCTCTGCATATTCACTCCGTTCGGGTTTTACTTTGGCTACTGATGTTTGCAAAGAGAAAAGTAATGAAATCAAATCCGTGCCCCGGCTATTGGACAAACTAGAGGTATCAGGATGTGTAGTCACCGCAGATACCATGTCATGCCAAAAGGTGATAATAGACAAGATTAGAGATAAAGGAGCGGACTTCGTGATCGAACTCAAGGCGAATCAAAGATCTTTGCGCTATGGGCTTGAAGATTCTATAAAGACCGCCACCCCAACTGATATCTATAAGAAAGGTCCATACTTGGAACACGGCAGGATTGAGTCAAGGATATGCCGTATATACCGTGGGGAAGAACTGATTGTCGACAGAGAAAAATGGAATGGCAATTTGACAGTTGTAGAAATACTCACAGCTACGGAAAAAAAAGTCTGATGGTAAGAGTACATCCGAACAGCGACTGTACATTTCAAGCCTGGATAGCAGTGCAGAGCGGCTTAGTCAGATAACCAGACAGCATTGGGCTATTGAAAGCATGCACTGGGATCTTGACCGTAACCTCCGGCAGGACAGCATAAAGCGTAAGGCTGAACGGGCGGCTAGAAACCTGGACACAATTCAGAAAATAGTGCTGGCACTGATTGCCGTTTGGAAGAACAGAAGGAAAAAAATATCAGATAAGCAAAAGGGGACGGCGCAGATAATGAGGGAGCTAGCGGTAAGTTTCACTAACGTGTTGCATTTTCTGGCTCAAAAATGAGAAAAATTCAGATTTGACATATCCGTAACGCATTGATTATCAATAACAGCATTCCCGCCCATGCCGCAATGGCATGGGTAGGGGAATGGTACGCCCAATTCAAAGCTTAAATGAAAAAGCCGTGTTGTATTACTAAATTTCTTAAAATACCTTATTACAATTCTATTCTTACTGATAACTATATGTTGACTATTTTTGAGATTATATTGATGTTGTATCGATAAATTCAGTTTGCTTACTAATTGTTATTTAACTTTTTCTCCTCCTTCACCATCTTTCTCCACCTCTGAAACGCCCTCATTAAACTTTCTTCTTCCACTAACCCTACCATATTATAATGTTCGACAAAAGTTTCCATTGATTTTTTGAACATGATGCCGTGGCAGTATTTATTTTCCAGTAGAAATTCATAAAGTTCGGCCCTCATTTCTACTTCCATTGCTTTTTCAATGATAAGTGCACTGTTATGACCTATATAATTATATACATTTGGATTTTTGCCGTTTCTGGGATGGGGGAGGGTGAAGGTAATATTTCCGGTTTCGTGCCATGAGGCGTTGGGAGGGTGGGGAATGGATAGCTGGTGGAGAAAGTGGTAGATGGGCTGGGTGTCGAGAAGATGGATCGCGGAAAGTGAGGAAGAAGAGCGGTCTGGAGGTACGTCGAGGTGATTTTTGTAGCGCATGTACATGTAAGCCGCTAGATAGGGCTTGATCTGAAAAGTAACTGTAACCATTGTTTTTAGATTTGATTTGTAAAATATTTATCAGTGGAGTACCGTGTTTGATATTGGTATCCGTTTTCTTTTGTTGAAAATTTTACTTAAAAAGAAAGGCCGGGAGAACGCTTTTGTAATGATTTGCTTTTCAGATAGTTACATAAGTGGGTTTTGGTTTTAAACCAACGGGTCGTTCCTTTTAAAGGAACGACCCGTTGCACACCGAGAAACACCTCGTTGGTTTTAATGCAACGAGGTGCTCCTTAAAATCAAGAGATAAAGCTAGAATAAATCTCTCGAAATTTTGAAATCATAAAATAACTTGTTTGTTTTTGATGTAAATAAATAGTACTGTTGTATATTTACTTGTTTTTATCTATATAAAGAAATATACAGAGT
>NZ_JAJKHN010000156.1:0-5995 GCF_020982715.1 Bacteroides sp. 1_1_30 | reverse complement strand
CCATTTATGATGATTTTTTCCGTGTCGGCGGCAGCAAAGGATATGTGATGTTCGGTGATGATGTGATACCGTCTTCTTCGGGAGGAGCTTTTACCGCTGCCGGCCGTATCGTGAATTCAGCCCCCAATATTTACGGGAATTACGGCTTCGACCAGGCGAACTACGGGCTGTTCATAGATGTTACCGGCGGTACGAAGAACTACGGTATCTGCAGCAACGCGGCATTGCTCGCCCCTGCGTTCATCAACACGAAAGCCAAGCTGCTTACTTTCGGAAGTGGAAACTACACGGTCGATTTCTCGCAGCATAACATCATTCTGATGTACTACAACAATCCCAATTACGGCAGGGTTGAGGTCACGTTACCTGCGGAGAGTTCCGTCGCGTCACAGTTCGGGCTCCGCAATCTTCCGTCGGACTTTGCCGCAGTGGTTACATTCAGGGTCAGGCCGGGGTCGAAGAACATCATACTGAAGGGCATCTACAACCACAATGAAGGTATGCAGGACTACGAGATGGCCTCCGGGGACTCCGTGATGGTACTCATTACCAAGGCGGACGGTTTCCGTTACCAGATATTGAATCATTCATCCTAAAAAACGATCAAATATGAAAAAGCTAGATTTCAGGAATTTCAGCGTCCCCACCGGGATAGCCCGTCAGACGAGGGAAGTTTTCGATGCACGTGAGCAGATAGCCGATTTGCTGTATACGCGTGTCAGCGGCATCAAGGCCCACCGGCTTGCGTTCAAGATTTTCGAGAGTACCGGCGAGACCGAGTTCAGTGATGAGGAAACCGGAATGATACGCATGGCGGTGGAACGCTATTGTCTTCCCAATGTGATAGATGCCCTGAACGAAATTCTGGGCGGGTCAGAAACCGATAAAAACGAATGATTATGGCAGAAATGACACAAGAAGAACTGGTTCAGGAAGTGCTGGACCGTGTGCTCCAGAGTTCGACCGGTGTGGAGGACCTGGAAACCGTCACCTCGCTGAGCGGTGTGAAATCACTGCCCGGCGAGAAAGACGGCAAGATGGTGAACGTACCCCTGGAACTGATTGGGAAACCTGCGAGCGATGCCGCCGCCCGTGCCGAGGCTGCCGCCAAGAAGGCGGAAGGGGCTGTAGCCGGACTGGAGGAAAAGACGCAGGCCGCCACGGAAGCCGCTGCCAAGGCCAACGAAGCGGCAACCAAGGCAGAAAATGCCGCAGTCAAGGTGGAACAGACCACGACAGCAGCCATCGGCGGGGCTACCGCACGCTTTTCCTCATGGATGGAGACCGGGAACGTTTTACCTGACAAGTGTACCAAGCCGGGCGGCAGCGTGGTGTATGTGGCCGGTGCCGGGAAATTCGCCTACCACATGGACTCCACCCTGTACGGGGACTGGGACGTGGCGGGTGTGCCCCCTGCCGGCATGTTCATGAATGCGGACCGGACAGCCATATTGCCGGACAAGCTTTACCTGCTGGGTGATGCCGTATATGCCGGAACGGGAGGCAGCCTGAGACTGCTGGCCTACCGGCATGAGGTAATGAGTGAGGGAGCCTATGAGGCATTGCAGGACAAGGATGCGAATACGCTGTATCTGATTTATGAGGAGGAGTGACGATGATAACAGTAGGCGGTAAGGAAATAACGGCTGTATATGTCGGTAAACGTGCCCTATCGGCCGTCTATGCCGGAGCGAGGCTGGTGTGGTCTGCCATAAGCAGCTGTTTCGGCAGCGGGTTCTGGAGAGGCGACAAGCCGTGGAGCCGGACCGACGGGTGGCGAAGAAACAAATGAATAATGACTAAAGCGATATATTATGGCAAAGAAGGTATATGACCAGGACGGGCTGGACATGCAGCATACGGACTGGAGCGGTGACACCGCAACCGGCGGGCTGCCCGTAAGCGGCCGACTTGTAGAAAACTACGTGAAGAGCATCGACGACAAGGCCACGCCTACCGAGGAACTGGTGAGCGGGGAAACGAAAGCCCCTACATCCGGAGCGGTGTTCGATGCGCTGGTTGGCACGGTAACGGACGTGGATGTGCAGGACAGCGAGGACGGCACCCAGTACGTGATGACCGTGAAACAGAAAGATAACAAGGGCGGTGAAAGTTCGAAGGAGGTGCGCTTTTCAAAGTACACCGACGACGACAAGGTGGTGGTGAACATTGACCTGACTGACAGCAGCGGTGCGGGGCTTCCCCCACAGCAGTACCTGGCACTCGGTACCGGGTTCGTGGTAAAATATGCGGTAAGCGTCGGTACTGCCGGTGGTGCGGAGGTTGACGGTTACAGCGACCTGAAGGCGAAAGTGGTTGTTAAACGCGGCTCCACGGTGATTACCGAATTCCAGGATGCGGAGTTTGCGGGTGTTACCGCCGGGCAGGGTTATACCTTTGACGCATCGCCCTACCTGAAGGATGCCACGACCTATACGGTGCAGGTTGAAGCGCAGTGTACCTACCAGGGCGGCACGCTGATGAAAACCGCCACAGCCCGGGTAACAATGGTGGCTATGGAATTAAGTACCACTTATTCGGTGGGTAACGGACTGGCCGACGGGGGATATAAAAATGATGTGAACATTCCATTCACAGCCAAGGGTACGAGCGGTGAGAAGAACATCTATTACCGTATCAACGGCGGGCAGCCCTATACCCTCGGCCTTTCGGCCGGAAGCGGTGTGCAGCAGAAGAACGTGACCATCCCGCTGACGCAGATGCAGGAAGGTACGAACGTGGTGGAAGCCTATGCCCTGCACGAGAACTCCGGTGTGACAAGCGAGGTTCATTACCTGACCCTGCTGAAGGCCGGAGCAGGTGTGACGGCCTATGCCGGCATGATGTTCAGCCACCGGGCTTCCGGATTCCAGCGCGACTGGAAACATCCGGAGCTGGAGGCCGAGCAGTTCACTGCCTGGAACTTCACGTATGCCGGCTACGAGCGTGATGCGTACACGGCACGTGTGAAGGTGATGAATGGGGACAGCGTTGTGAAGGAAGACCTGCTCCAACGCGGTGAGACCGGCAGCTACGGACGGACGAACGTGAACGTGGAACCGCTGGACTACCGTGTGTCGTGCGGCGATGCCGTGCTTGAGGTGCAGGTGAACACGACATCGCACCCCGACATTGAAGCCACCCTGGCACCGGATGCCGTGTGCACGTTCGATGCCTTCGGGCGAAGCAACACGGAGAACAACCCGGCCAGCTGGGTGAGCGGTGACAAGCGCATGGAGTTCCGGGACGTGCTGTGGAGCGTGAACGAATTCGGAGCCGGAAGCGGCTGGCACAAGGACCGCCTGCTGCTGGCCGGCGGTGCGGGCATGACCTTGACGGCTGACGGCGGTTACCGTCCCTTCAACGAGGCGGAGAAGCCCGAAGGGTTTGCCATCCGTGATGTGGGCATGACGCTGGAGATAGAATACAGCACGGCCAACGTGACGGACACGAACGCGGAGCTGATCACCTGTCTGGGACAGCTGGACAACGGGAACCGGTACGGGCTGATTGTGACCCCGGAAGAGGCCAAGTTCCTGACCGGTGTGGTGACCGAGGCGATGGATGCCGGACAGGTGCTGCGCTATGAGGACTCGGTGGGTACGAAGTTCCAGCCTGGCACGAACATCCGCATTACCTACGTGTTCTATCCCAATGTGCAGACGAACGAACAGCGGACGCTCATCGGTTTCTATGTGAACGGTGAGGAATCGGCTGCCTCGAAGTGGCTGGACAAGGTGAACTTCAATATCCAAAGCCAGCTGGAGTTCAAGTCGGCGGGTGCCGACCTGAACGTGAAGAGCGTGCGCATCTATAACAAGGCGCTGACCTCGGACGAGGTGCTGAATAACTACATCGTGGACCGCAACCACCTGGAGGATGCCGACGGGGAACCGGGCGTGCGCTCGCTGGACGAGGACAACCGCGTGCTGAACGAAGGAGACACGGTAAGCATGGAGAAGCTGATGGGGCTGATGAAGAAGCGCCGGAACTCGATCCTGGTACTGATAGGCACGGGCAGCGTGGGCAGTGAGGTTCCGAGCGAGAGCGACACGCTGAACGTGGTGGATGCACTGGCCCAGCTGAACGACAAGAAGGCCAACAAACTGGTAAGGGAGGTCCGTTTCTATAACGGAGAGGACAGGACGCTTGACTTTATCCTTACCAACGTATATGTCCGTATTCAGGGTACTTCTTCCGTGAACTATGCCAGAAAGAACTTCCGTTTCTACTTCCAGAAGACGGCAAGCGGCCGGACGGTTACATTGAGCTACGGGGAGATTGACGGAAACGGCAGGCAGAAGAATCCGGTGGTAACTACCGGCAAGAAAAATCTCTTCAAGTTGCGCAGGAACTCCGTAGGCGCGAAGCTGGCATGTTCCAAATGCGACTTCTCGGACTCGTCCATGACCACCAATACCGGAGGTGCGAAGCTTATCAATGACGGACTGAAAGAGATGGGGCTGCTTACTCCTGCCCAGCGTTACGCCAAAGACCATGGGCTGGAGGATGATTACCGTTCGGCCATCGACGGCCTGCCGTGCGACCTGTTCGTAGCGAAGAGTGCCGACGAAGACCTGACCTATTACGGCCAGTACAACATGAACAACGAGAAGAGCGACAGCTACCCCATCTTCGGGCAGGATGAGACCATCGGCGGCGAGAAATGGGGCGAGGGCGACACGCTGAACTATCTGGAAGCCGACGAGGAAGGACACAAGCAGTACCTGCCCGTCTGCTTCGAGACGCTGAACAACTCCAATCCGCTGTGCCTGTTCCACTGGTTGCCGAGTACCGAACCGGAGCATAAGGATTTCATGGATTACAACTTTGACGGAGGACTGGAGTTCAACCACCCGAAAGACACCTTTTGGACAGACGGCGGAGGGGATGCAGAGGAAGAACCGAATCTGGATGAGCATTTAGGCAAGGATGACGTATATGACAAGATGTACAAGGCCACCGACCGCATGATGAGTTTCGTCTACCGGTGCGTAAAGGAAACGCCTGCGGGCAGGAACATGGTTTACAGCACGGAATCCCATTCGTTCGAGGGGGTGGACTATGAGGACGACGGTGACAAGTTCCCTACCGCCAAATGGCAGAGCGAAACGTTCAGGAAAGAGGCCGGGAAGTATTTCGACCTTCCCCACCTGATTGCCTACTATCTGTACGTGCAGTTCAACCTCGGCGTGGACCAGCTTGCGAAGAACATGCTTATCCGCACATGGGACGGTGTGAAGTGGTCGATTGACTATTATGACGGCGACTGCCAGTTGGGTTCTGACAACAAGTCGTTCCTGACCGGGAAGTATGACGACAACCGCCAGACGAAGCGCGACGGTGCCTACGTGATGCAGGGACACAACTCGTGGCTGTGGAACCTCATCGTGGCCAACTGCTGGGACATGATTGTGGAGATTATGGTGGGCGGATGGAACGGGGGCGCAAGCTTCATGAGCGCCTTCAGCATCCAGAAGGCCGTTGACCATTTTGACACCGAACAGATGAAGAAGTGGTGCTCGCGCCTGTACAACAAGTCCGGTATCTTCAAATACATCTACCCGTTCCTGAACGAAATGCCGGTGGGTGCGGACGGCGCGAAACAGACCTACCCGCAGATCTACGGTCTGAAGGGATCGTTGAAAGCACACCGGAACTACTTCATCCAACGTCGCTACGATTTAAAACAGGTGGAATACGGCTATGTATCCACGCTTGGCGCCCAGTTCTACCAGAGTACGGCATCGCTGGACAAGGCCTACACGCTGAAACCGATGCAGTACCGTCTGACCATTCCGTACCGTGTGCAGCTTTCCACCAGCAACGGCGTGCAGGCCGACAGCGGCGTGGTGGATGCGGACGTTCTCCACTCGTTGCAGCTGACCCGTGCCTTCGGTGAGAACGACCCGATGAAGATTATCGGTGCAGCCAAAATCAAGGAGCTGGTATGGCACGAGGATGCGTTCGCAATCGGCTTCAACTTCGGTCTGCT
>NZ_JAJKHN010000155.1:0-6032 GCF_020982715.1 Bacteroides sp. 1_1_30 | reverse complement strand
CCATTTATGATGATTTTTTCCGTGTCGGCGGCAGCAAAGGATATGTGATGTTCGGTGATGATGTGATACCGTCTTCTGCAGGAGGGGCTTTTACCGCTGTCGGTCGTATCGTGAACTCAGCCCCCAATATATACGGGAATTACGGCTTCGACCAGGCGAACTATGGATTGTTTATAGATGTTACCGGCGGTACGAAGAACTACGGTATCAGCAGCAATGCGGCATTACTTGCCCCGGCGTTTATCAATACGAAAGCCAAGCTGCTTACTTTCGGAAGTGGAAACTACACGGTCGATTTTTCGCAGCATAACATTATCCTCATGTATTACAACCAACCGAATTATAATGCTGTGGAAGTGACCCTACCGTCGGAGAGTTCTGTCGCATCCCAGTTCGGTCTCCGCTATTTGCCGTCCGATTTTGCCGCAGAGGTCACACTTCGTGTCAGACCTGGTTCAAAGGATATAATACTAAAAGGAATTTATAACCACAACGAGGATATGCAGGATTACAAGATGGCCTCCGGGGACTCCGTGATGGTGCTTATAACCAAGGCGGACGGTTTCCGTTACCAGATATTGAATCATTCATTATAAAAGCAGAATATATGAAAAAGTTAGATTTCAGGAATTTCAGTGTCCCCACCGGAATAACCCGTCAGACGAGGGAGGTTTTCGACGCACGCGAGCAGATAGCCGATTTGCTGTATACGCGTGTCAGTGGCATCAAGGCCCATCGGCTTGCGTTCAAGATTTTCGAGAGTACCGGCGAGACCGGGTTCAGCGATGAGGAAACCGGGATGATACGCATGGCGGTGGAACGCTATTGTCTTCCCAATGTGATAGATGCCCTGAACGAAATCCTGGGCGGGTCAGAAACCGATAAAAACGAATGAGTATGGCAGAAATGACACAAGAAGAACTGGTTCAGGAAGTGCTGAACCAGGTACTCCAGAGTTCGACCGGCGTGGAGGACCTGGAGACCGTCACCTCGCTGAGCGGTGTGAAATCACTGCCCGGCGAGAAGGACGGCAAGATGGTGAACGTACCCCTGGAACTGATAGGGAAGCCTGCGAACGATGCCGCCGCCCGTGCCGAGGCTGCCGCCAAGAAGGCGGAAGGAGCCGTAGCCGGACTGGAGGAAAAGACCCAGGCCGCGACAGAAGCGGCCACCAAGGCCAACGAAGCGGCAGCCAAGGCGGAAAATGCCGCTGCCAAGGTGGAACAGACTACTGCAGCAGCCGTCGGCGGAGCTACCGCACGCTTTTCCTCATGGATGGAAACAGGCAACGTTTTACCTGACAAGAGTACCAAACCGGGCGGCAGCGTGGTGTATGTGGCGGATGCCGGGAAGTTCGCCTACCACATGGATTCCACCCTGTACGGGGACTGGGACGTGGCGGGTGTGCCTCCTGCCGGCATGTTCATGAATGCTGACCGGACAGCCATCCTGCCGGACAAGCTCTACCTGTTGGGCGATGCCGTATATACCGGAACGGGAGGCGGCCTGAGACTGCTGGCCTACCGGCATGAGGTGATGAGCGGGGAAGCTTACGAGGCACTGCAGGACAAGGATGCGAATACGCTGTATCTGATTTATGAGGAGGATTGACGATGATAACCATAGGCGGTAAGGAAATAACGGCTGCGTATGTGGGGAAACGTTCCCTGTCGGCTGTCTATGCCGGGGCAAGACTGGTATGGTCTGCGATAAGCAGCTGTTTCGGACTTGGATACTGGAAAGGCGACGAGCCGTGGAACGGATCGGACGCATGGAACGGTAGCAGTAAAACTGATAAATGAATGATTATTATAAAAGGACAGTATTATGGCAAAAAGGAAAATAAGCGGAATCATCAACGCGACTGAACATCCGATGAATCTTGAAACACCATGGAACCAGAAACAGCCGGACGGCACCTATCATGCCTATGCAGGCGATGACATCGAAGCGTTCCTGAAGAAGGAACTGTCAAACCGTACCCCTACCGAGGAACTGGTGAGCGGCGAGACGAAGCCCCCTACATCCGGAACGGTGTTCGATGCGATGGTGGGTACGGTGACGGACGTGGATGTGCAGGACAGCGAGGACGGCACCCAGTACGTGATGACCGTCAAGCAGAAGGACAACCAGGGCGGCGAGAGCTCGAAGGAAGTGCGCTTTTCCAAGTACACGGATGACGACAAGGTGGTGGTGAACATCGACCTGACGGACAGCGGCGGTGCGGGACTTCCCGCCTCGCAGTATCTGGCACTGGGCAGCGGCTTTGTGGTGAAATACTCCGTGGGTGTGGGTACTGCCGGTGGCGGTACGGTGGACGGCTACAGCGACCTAAAAGCCCGCGTGATTGTGAAGCGCGGTTCGACCGTGATCAGTGAGTTCCGGGATGCGGAGTTTGTGGGTGTGACAGCCGGACAGAGCTATACCTTTGACGCTTCGCCCTACCTGAAGGATGCAACCGCCTATACCGTGCAGGTGGAGGCGCAGGCTACCTACCAGGGCGGCACGCTGATGAAAACGGCCACGGCCAAGGTGACCATGGTGGCCATGGAGCTGGAGACAACCTACTCGGCGGGCAACGGGCTGGCCGACGGGGGATATAAAAATGACGTGAACATCCCCTTTACTGCCAAGGGCACGAGCGGGGAGAAGAACATCTACTACCGCGTGAACGGCGGACAGGCCTTTACCCTCGGTCTTTCGGCCGGCAGCGGGGTGCAGCAGAAGAACGTGACCATCCCGCTGACGCAGATGCAGGAAGGTACGAACGTGGTGGAAGCCTATGCGCAGCATGAGAACTCCGGTGTGGTGAGCCGGGTGCATTACATTACGCTACTGAAGGCAGGCGGCGGGGTGACTGCCTATGCCGGCCTGATGTTCAGCCACCGGGCGGCAGGGTTCCAGAGCGACTGGAAACGCCCGGTACTGGAGGCGGAACAGTTTACGGCATGGAACTTCACGTATGCCGGCTATGACCGCGATGCGTACACGGCCCGTGTGAAAGTGACCGACCGGGGCAGCGTGGTGAAGGAAGACCTGCTGCAACGCGGTGAGACCGGCAGCTACGGACGGACCAACGTGAACGTGGAACCGCTGGACTACCGCGTGTCGTGCGGTGATGCCGTGCTTGAGGTGCAGGTGAACACCGCATCGCACCCCGACATTGAAGCCACCCTGGCCCCGGATGCCGTGTGTACGTTTGACGCCTTCGGGCGAAGCAACACGGAAAACAACCCGGCAAGCTGGGTGAGCGGTGACAAGCGCATGGAGTTCCGGGACGTGCTGTGGAGCGTGAACGAATACGGTGCCGGTAGCGGCTGGCACAAGGACCGCCTGCTGCTGGCCGGTGGTGCAGGTATGACCCTGACCGCTGACGGTGGGTACCGCCCCTTCAACGAGGCGGACAAACCCGAAGGCTTTGCTATTCGTGATGTGGGCATGACACTTGAGATAGAATACAGCACGGCCAACGTGACGGACACGAATGCGGAGCTGATCACCTGCCTGGGGCAGCTGGACAACGGCAACCGGTACGGGCTGATTGTGACCCCGGAAGAGGCCAAGTTCCTGACCGGTGTGGTGACCGAGGCGATGGATGCCGGACAGGTGCTGCGCTATGAGGACTCGGTGGGTACGAAGTTCCAGCCGGGCACGAACATCCGCATTACCTATGTGTTCTACCCGAACGTGCAGACGAACGAACAGCGCACGCTGATCGGCTTCTATGTCAACGGTGAGGAAAGTGCCGCCTCGAAGTGGCTGGACAAGGTGAACTTCAACATCCGGAGCCAGCTGGAGTTCAAGTCAACGGGTGCCGACCTGAACGTGAAGAGCGTGCGCATCTACAACAAGGCGCTGACCTCGGACGAGGTGCTGAACAACTACATCGTGGACCGCAACCACCTGGAAGATGCCGACGGGGAACCGGGCGTGCGCTCGCTGGATGAGGACAACCGCGTGCTGAACGAGGGGGACACGGTGAGCATGGAGAAGCTGATGGGACTGATGAAGAAGCGCCGGAACTCGATCCTGGTACTGATAGGTACGGGCAGCGTGGGCAGTGAGGTGCCGAGCGAGAGCGACACGCTGAACGTGATGGATGCGCTGGCCCAGCTGAATAACAAGAAGGCCAACAAGCTGTGCCGGGAAGTGAGATTCTACAACGGCGAGAACCGGGCGCTGGACTGGATAGCCCGTGACATATATCTGCGCATTCAGGGAACCAGCTCGGTGAACTATGCCCGCAAGAACCTGCGCTTCTATTTCCAGAAGACAGCCAGCGGTTACACGGCACGGATGACCTACGGCGAGATAGACGGCAACGGGCAGCAGAGCAATCCGACAGCTACGGAGGGCAAGAAGAACCTGTTCCGGTTGCGGGGCAACTCGGTGGGCGCGAAACTTGCCTGTGCGAAATGTGACTTTTCCGACTCCTCCATGACGACCAACACGGGCGGTGCGAAGTTCATTCATGACGGCATGAAGGAAATGGGAATCCTGACCCCTGCCCAACAGTATGCCGCCGACCATGCAGATACGTGCAAGGAAGATATACGCTCGGCCATTGACGGCTTGCCCTGTGACCTGTTTGTGGCCAAGAGCGTGGATGAGGATCTGACCTATTACGGCCAGTATAACATGAACAACGAGAAGAGCGACAGCTACCCGATATTCGGTCAGGACAAGACTATCGGCGGCGAGCAATGGGGAACCGGCGACACCCTGAACTACCTGCAGGCGAACGGCGACCGGCCGAAGGAATACCTGCCCATCTGCATCGAGACGCTGAACAACTCGAATGACCTGTGCCTGTTCCGCTGGCTGCCGTCCACGGAGCCCGACCATACGGACTTCATGGATTTCAACTTTGACGGCGGTTTCGAGTTCAACCATCCGAAAGACGTGTTCTGGAACGATGGCGGAGGTGATGCCGAAGAAGAACCGAACATCAAGGAACACCTGGACACCGGTGACAAGTACGACAAGATGTACAAGGCCCTTGACCGCATGATGAGCTTCCTGTACAGATGCGTGAAGGAAACTCCTGCCGGCAAGAATCTGACCTATAACAAGGAATCGCACACGTTTGACGGGGTGGACTATGAGGATGACGGAAACAAGTTCCCGACGGCCAAATGGACAAGCCCGACCTTCAAGCAGGAAGCCGGGAAGTATTTCAACCTGCCCAACCTGGCTGCCTACTACCTGTATGTGCAGTTCAACCTGGGCGTTGACCAGCTGGCGAAAAACATGCTGGTGCGGACGTGGGATGGCGTGATGTGGTGGATAACCTATTACGACGGGGACTGTCAGCTGGGTTCGGACAACAAGTCGTTCCTGACCGGGAAGTATGACGACAACCGGCAGACGAAGCGCGACGGTGCCTACGTGATGCAGGGACACAACAGCTGGCTGTGGAACCTGATACTGGGCAACATGGGCAATCTGCTGGAGGAAGTGATGACCAAGGGCGTGAACGGCGGTACCAGCTTCATGAGCGCCTTCAGCATCCAGAAGGCCGTTGACCATTTTGACACCGAACAGATGAAGAAGTGGTGCTCGCGCCTGTACAACAAGTCCGGTATCTTCAAATATATCTACCCGTTCTTGAACGAGATGCCGGTGGGTGCGGACGGCGCGAAACAGACCTATCCGCAGATTTACGGTTTGAAGGGTTCATTGAAAGCGCACCGGAACTACTTCATCCAACGCCGGTACGACCTGAAGCAGGTGGAGTATGGCTATGTATCCACGTTGGGTGCCCAGTTCTACCAGAGTACGGCATCGCTGGACAAAGCATACAAATTGAAGCCGATGCAGTACCGGCTGACCATCCCGTACCGTGTGCAGCTGTCTACCAGTAACGGCGTGCAGGCCGACAGCGGTGTGGTGGATGCGGACGTTCTCCACTCGTTGCAGCTGACCCGTGCCTTCGGTGAGAACGACCCGCTGAAAATTATCGGTGCAGCCAAAATCAAGGAGCTGGTATGGCACGAGGATGCGTTCGCAATCGGCTTCAACTTCGGTCTGCT
>NZ_JAJKHN010000154.1:0-6455 GCF_020982715.1 Bacteroides sp. 1_1_30 | reverse complement strand
ACAACAGGCTACCGGATTGACGTAGCCAAATGGGATGCCGACAAACAACGGGTAAAGAACGGATGCACCAACAAGCTAAAGCAAAGCGCATCCGAAATCAATGCGGACTTGCTGAAATACTATGCAGAAATGCAAAACGTGTTCAAGGAATTTGAGGTACAGGAAACCATGCCTACCACGCAACAGTTAAAAGATGCGTTCAACTTACGGATGAAAAATACAAGTGAAGAACAGACGGAAGAAGCCCCTGTCAGCTTTTGGGAAGTGTTCGATGAGTTTGTAAAGGAGTGTGGCAATCAGAATAATTGGACGGCATCCACATACGAAAAATTTGCAGCAGTGAAAAATCACCTCAAAGAGTTCAAAGAAGATGTAACCTTTGAATACTTCAATGAGTTCGGATTGAACGAATATGTCAATTTCTTGCGTGACAAGAAAGACATGAGAAACAGCACCATCGGCAAACAGATGGGATTCCTCAAATGGTTTCTGCGCTGGAGTTTCAAGAAAGGACACCATCAGAACATTGCATACGATACATTCAAACCCAAATTGAAAACCACTTCTAAAAAGGTGATATTCCTGACGTGGGAAGAACTGAACAAATTGAAAGATTATCAGATACCGCATGACAAGCAGTATTTGGAACGTGTCAGGGATGTTTTCTTGTTCTGCTGTTTTACGAGTTTACGATATTCGGATGTTCGCAATCTGAAAAGAAGCGATGTGAAACCCGACCACATTGAAGTTACCACAGTCAAGACAGCGGACAGCCTGATAATCGAACTGAACGACCACAGCAAAGCCATTCTTGAAAAATACAAGGATGTTCATTTCGAGAATCACATGGCATTGCCCGTCATCAGCAATCAGAAGATGAATGATTATCTGAAAGAACTGGGTGAGCTGGCGGAAATCAACGAGCCTGTACGGGAAACCTACTACAAGGGGAATGAACGTATAGATGAAGTCACACCCAAGTACGCTTTGTTAAGCACCCATGCCGGAAGAAGGACATTCATCTGCAATGCGCTGGCTCTTGGAATCCCAGCACAGGTGGTCATGAAATGGACGGGACACAGCGACTACAAGGCTATGAAACCCTACATTGACATAGCGGATGATATTAAGGCGAACGCCATGAACAAGTTTAATCAACTATAAAAGTATCAAACAGTTTCATAGATAGTTACCAATGACTATATTTGTAGAAATTATCATCACAATATGAGCAACAAAGAATCCAATATAGAAAAAACGAACTTAGATGCGTTCATACACGCAGTCGGTTCGGAAATAAAACAGGCGCAAGTAAGACTAATCATCGCAGCCAATGCGCAAATGCTGTTCCACTACTGGAAAGTGGGCAACTATATTCTCTATCATCAACAACAGCATGGGTGGGGAAGTAAAATCATCAAGCAACTGGCAAAAGCTATCCGGCTGAATTTTCCTGAAAAGAAAGGCTATTCGGAACGCAACCTTACCTATATGTGTCAGTTTGCAAAGGCATATCCTTTGAGGGCATTGCAAAGTTTCATAGAAACGGATGCAAAGTTGATAGCTCCAAGTGTGGAGAGAATAGCAGACGAAGTACGCTACTTAAACGATGCGCAATTTACGCAAGAGCCTCTTGCGCAAATCCAATCCACTGATAACAATGAAATTATAATCACGCAAGAACCTCTTGCGCAAATTCATAATGTTGCCAGAACCGTATCTGATATTTACCGGATGGAAATTAAGGATATAGAAAGCGTATTCATGGCATCACCTGTTGCAAGAACCAATTGGGCAAGCCATGTGATTATGCTTAACAGTTCAATTCCATTGGGTGTAAGCTATTGGTACATGAAGCAGTCTGTGGAAATGGGCTGGAGCAGCAATGTTCTTAAAATACAAATTGAGACCAACCTGTACAGCAGACAAATCAGCAATAATAAGGTAAACAATTTCACCACTACGCTTCCTGCACCGCAAAGCGACCTCGCCAATTACCTGTTGAAAGACCCGTACATCTTTGATTTGGCTGGAACTAAAGAGAAAGCAGACGAAAGGGACATAGAAGAACAGTTGGTTAAGCACGTTACCTGTTACTTGCTGGAAATGGGCAATGGTTTTGCTTTCGTTGCACGACAGAAACATTTCCAAGTCGGAAACAGCGATTTCTATGCAGACCTGATACTATATTCTATTCCACTGCACGCATATATCGTGGTAGAATTAAAGGCTACCCCATTCAAACCGGAGTATGCAGGGCAACTGAACTTCTACATCAATGTGGTGGATGATAAACTGAGGGGAGAGAACGACAACAAGACTATCGGGTTGTTGCTGTGCAAGGGAAAAGACGAAGTTGTAGCACAATACGCATTGACAGGCTATGACCAGCCGATAGGCATCAGCGATTACCAACTGAGCAAGGCTATACCTGAAAACTTAAAATCGGCTCTGCCAAGTATAGAAGAAGTGGAAGAAGAACTGGCTTCCTTTCTTGATAAAGACAAAAATCCATAAATCCAAGATATATGGCAGGAGAAATACTGATTATGATTCCCCAATACGGTGAACTCAACCGAATATACAGTGACTTTATTGTAAGCCATACTTTTTCTTTTGACAAGCAGAAATTCATCACGAACTTCTACAAGCAATACAATGACACAAAAGCTTTTGAAGCCGCTATCCTTGAATTGGTACTTGACAAGCAGAAAGAACAGTACACTCTGATTCTCGACAGTCTAAGAGCCGAGATAGAGAAAAACATGATGCTTTACGAAAAATATCCATTGCTTGATGATGAGATAATTTCTCGTGTGTGCTACCATTTCGCTGATAGATATAATATTGATATAGAGGAACAACTGGAGGTTACACAAAAACTAAACAAGCCTTTGAACGAGGCATATAACAGATATGATTCTATTGATTACAGGGAACATACGGCAGAAGAAGAAAAGCAAGCCGAAAAGGAATATGAACGCTGCAAGGCTGAATATGAGAAAGAAAAAGAAGAACTGGACAAGCTTTACGAATTGCAAAAGCAAGCAAGAAAAGAGGCTTTCCAATATATAGAGAACTGCTGCGGAGATATTTATAAATTGAGTTTCCATTTTATGGAAATATTAGCAAAATATATTCCCGTAGCTAAAGATAAACCGGAAGAGCTAACCAAGCCAAGCGAACCCGATATGCAAGAAGAAGCACCCAAAGAGGAACAACACGAATATTTCGACATGGAGTTGCTTTCGCACGTTTACACGACCTGCGTAGGAGAACAATTCGAGAATATTTCCGAATATGATTTCTATGCTTGTATGAATCTGCACCCCGGCAAATGCAAGCTGAAAATAAAAACGAGAGAGAAAATACGTGTCTGCTACCTGATATTCCTGATGGGTGAACAACTGCCCAAACTAGACAGGGAGAATTGGAAAAAGAATATCCTCAAAATGCTGGATATTGAAGAGAACTATTACAAGTCAAAATACAAGGAACCTGTTTCCGATTTCCCAAGTGACAGCAACCAGAAGTTCGCCAAAGAAATGGACGCAATATTCCGATAATCCGTGATATACCCTGACATATTACGAAATAACCACTTTTACCACTCAAATTAATTTTTGAGTGGTATTTTTATTGTCTGATATTCAAAGAAATAATAAAATATTCCATTTACACTAACCACATCCTTACCACTTACAAACCTACCTAATTTTGCATCGTTCGAGAACAGAAATAACAGCCAGTGCGCAGGGCTGATTGTTAAACGACTAAATAGATTGGACGATGACAAATCTTCAAGAGTTATTATCAAAACCCGTCTGGCAGATGACAGGCGAAGAGTTCATATTCTTAAGCAAGCACGCTTCCGGTCAAACGGAAATGCAGCCACAGCCCGTTACGGACACAGAAAGGAAGTATGTGTACGGAATACTGGGCATTGCCAAACTGTTCGGGTGCAGCCTGCCCACCGCCAACCGCATCAAGAAAAGCGGAAAGATTGACAAGGCAATCACCCAGATAGGACGCAAGATTATCGTAGATGTGGAGCTTGCCCTTGAACTGGCCGGGAAGAAAACAGGAGGACGAAAATAACGGGAGGCATGGCTATGGACTATATTAAAGAGACTAAGGACATATCGGCAGAAGAAGCCATTATCCTTTGGCAAGCCTCACGTTTGAGCCTGTCGAAAAGTTATGAGAAAGCACCTGAAATCCTCAAAGTACATGGTTCTGTCATTGGGACATTGGGCAATTTCAGCGCATCCATCGGCAAAGCCAAAAGTAAAAAGACATTCAATGTATCGGCTATCGTAGCCGCCGCATTGAAGAACGGCACAGTGTTGCGATATGTGGCAGAACTGCCGGAAGATAAGCGGAAAGTGCTTTATGTTGATACAGAGCAAAGCCCTTACCATTGCCTGAAAGTCATGACACGCATTTTGCGGATGGCCGGCTTGCCAGATGACAGGGACAATGAAAACCTTGAATTCCTCGCTTTGAGAAAATACACGCCTGAGCAACGTATCAGGATTGTAGAACAGGCTATCTACAACACTCCCGACATTGGTCTTGTAATCATAGACGGCATCCGTGATATGGTGTACGACATCAACAGCCCCGGTGAATCCACACGCATCATATCCAAGCTGATGCAGTGGACGGACGACAGGCAGATACACATCCATACGATACTGCATCAGAACAAGGGGGATGAGAACGCAAGAGGGCACATTGGTACGGAATTGAACAACAAGGCGGAAACCGTATTACTGGTAGAAAAGGACAAGGGCAACGGTGACATCAGCCATGTTTCAGCCATTCACATACGAGCAATGGACTTTGAGCCTTTTGCGTTCCGCATCAACGACAAAGCCCTTCCCGAACTTATAGAGGGTTACAAACCCGAAACAAAGAAACCGGGAAGACCCGAAGAAGAGAAGTTCGACCCTTACAGGCATATCACCGAGCAGCAGCACCGCATCGCGTTGGAAGCCGCATTCGGTCTGAAAGAGGAATATGGTTACAAGGAACTGGAAGATGCTTTAATCAAGACCTATATGTCTGTGGGTGTAAAACTGAACCATAAAAAGGCGGTATCGCTCATCACCATGCTCCGCAACAAGCGGATGATAGTGCAGGAGAACGGCAGAAAATACACATTCATGCCTGACTTCCACTATTAGCCCATTTCCCTGCAATCACTTCACTTTATTCTCGGGGTGTATATATTAGGAATATAGTGAAGTGCTTGGGGAATGGGACTAAATCACTTCACTTTATTACCGTATCCTATATATACGAGAATTTAGTGAAGTGATTATAGACCGTACTTCCTAAAAAGGTACGGGCAAAAAGAAAAATAAACCAATTCACCAACTACTAAAACAATCATTTTATGGATATACAGACAGCCAAGCAAATCAGAATAGCGGATTATCTGCATAGTTTAGGATATTCTCCCGTCAAGCAACAAGGTGTCAATCTGTGGTATAAATCACCGTTAAGGGAAGAAGCCGAAGCCTCGTTCAAGGTAAATACCGAACGTGAACAATGGTATGACTTCGGTTTGGGTAAAGGTGGTGGTATCATAGAACTGGCTGCACACCTGTACGCTACCGACCATGTACCTTACATCTTGAAACGGATAGCAGAGCAGACACCGCACGTGCGCCCGGTATCTTTCTCTTTTGGAAAGCAAAACTCTTCCGAGCCGAGCTTCCAACAGTTGGAGATTGTTCCGCTGTCATCTACTGCCCTGCTTGCCTACTTACAAGGTAGAGGAATTAACATAAAACTGGCGAAAAGAGAATGTAGTGAAGCACGTTTCACTCACAACGGCAAGCGGTACTTTGCCATCGCCTTTCCCAATGGTTCGTGTGGATATGAAATCCGCAACCGCTATTTCAAGGGCTGCATCGCCCCAAAGGAAATCTCCCACATCAGGCAGTCGGGAAAAGCGAGGAATACCTGTTATGTGTTCGAGGGATTTATGGACTACCTCTCCTTTTTGACATTGAGACAAGAAAGCTGCCCAAATTATCCGGAATTGGACGGGCAGGACTACATTGTATTGAACTCCGTATCGAATGTAAACAAGGCTCTCTATCCGTTGGGCAATTACGAACGCATCCACTGCTTTTTCGACAACGACCATGCAGGACTGGAAGCACTCCGGCAAATCCGCATGGAATACGGCAGAGAGCGGTACCTCCGGGACGCTTCGCAGATTTACAGAGGATGCAAGGACTTGAACGAATACTTACAGAAACAGATTGAAAGAAAAAGGCAGCTCCAGTCCGCCAAAGGGGTGCGCAGCCAATCACCGGAAAAGAAGAACGGCTTCCAGTTATAGCCCACTATAACTACACGCTTCGCTTTCGTAGTTGTGGGCTCTCCCGAGGGGATTAGGGCTTTGCCCTAATGACCCACTCAGGGCGTTTCACCCCTGA
>NZ_JAJKHN010000153.1:0-6476 GCF_020982715.1 Bacteroides sp. 1_1_30 | reverse complement strand
ACAACAGGCTACCGGATTGACGTAGCCAAATGGGATGCCGACAAACAACGGGTAAAGAACGGATGCACCAACAAGCTGAAACAAAGCGCATCCGAAATCAATGCGGACTTGCTGAAATACTATGCCGAGATTCAAAACGTGTTTAAGGAGTTTGAGGTACAGGAAACCATGCCGACCACCCAACAGCTAAAGGATGCGTTCAATCTGCGGATGAAAGACAACAGTGAAGAACAGCAGGAAGAAGCGCAGATAAGTTTTTGGGAAGTGTTCGATGAGTTTGTAAAAGAGTGTGGCAACCAGAATAATTGGACGGCATCCACCTATGAGAAATTTGCAGCAGTGAGAAACCACCTCAAAGAGTTCAAGGAAGATGTAACCTTTGAATACTTCAACGAGTTCGGGTTAAACGAATATGTCAATTTCTTGCGTGATAAGAAAGACATGAGGAACAGCACCATCGGCAAACAAATGGGATTTCTCAAATGGTTCCTGCGCTGGAGTTTCAAAAAAGGACATCATCAGAACATTGCATACGATACATTCAAACCCAAATTAAAAACCACCTCTAAAAAGGTAATATTCCTGACTTGGGACGAATTGAACAGACTGAAAGATTACCAGATACCGAAAGACAAGCAATATTTGGAACGTGTCAGGGATGTCTTTCTATTCTGTTGCTTCACAAGTCTGCGATACTCGGATGTTCGTAATCTGAAAAGAAGCGATGTGAAACCCGACCACATTGAAGTTACCACAGTCAAAACGGCAGACAGTCTGAATATTGAACTGAACAAATACAGTAAAGCCATACTTGAAAAATACAAGGAAGTCCATTTTGAAAACCACATGGCATTGCCTGTCATCAGCAACCAAAAGATGAACGATTATTTGAAAGAGTTGGGGGAACTCGCTGAAATCAACGAGCCTGTAAGGGAAACCTACTACAAAGGGAATGAGCGTATAGATGAAGTCACCCCAAAATACGCATTGCTAAGCACCCATGCAGGAAGAAGAACATTCATTTGCAATGCGCTGGCTCTCGGTATTCCGGCACAGGTCGTAATGAAATGGACGGGACACAGTGACTATAAAGCCATGAAACCCTACATTGACATAGCGGATGATATTAAGGCAAATGCCATGAACAAGTTTAACCAACTATAAAAGTATCAATCAGTTTCATGGATTATCCGCTATTTGAATTATATTTGCGACAACAATAGACATTGGAACATGGAAAACAACAAAGAACATCATATAGAAAGAGCGAACTTTGACGCATTTGTTCATGCTGTCGGTTCGGAAATAGAACAGGCGCAAGTCAGGCTGATTACCGCAGCCAATGCGCAAATGCTGTTCCATTATTGGAAAATAGGAAACTATATCCTGTATCATCAGAACTTACAAGGCTGGGGAAGCAAAATCATCAAGCAACTGGCAAAGGCTATCCGGCTCAATTACCCTGAAAAGAAAGGCTATTCGGAACGTAACCTTACTTATATGTGCCAATTCGCACGGTCATATCCGCTGAACGTGCTACGAAGTTTCATTGATACGGATGCAAGGCTATCTGTTCCAAGCATACAGAAGGTCGCAGATGAAGTCTTGAAACTAAACAACGGACAATTTACGCAAGAACTTACTGCGCAAATACAATCCACTGATAGTCAGTTGTTAGAATTTACGCAAGAACCTCTTGCGCAAATTCAGAATGTTGCCAAAACTGTATCTGCCATTTACCGGATAACGATTGAGGATATAGAAAAATTATTTTTGGCATCCCCTGTTGCCAGAATAAATTGGGCAAGTCATGTAATTATGCTCAATAATTCGCTTCCATTAGGTGTAAAATATTGGTACATGAAACAATCGGTAGAAATGGGTTGGAGCAGCAATGTTCTTAAAATACAAATTGAAACCAACCTATATAACAGACAAATCAGTAACAACAAGGTAAACAATTTTACAGCCACACTTCCAGCACCACAAAGCGACCTTGCCAATTACCTGTTGAAAGACCCGTATATCTTCGATTTGGCAGGAGCGAAAGAAAAGGCAGACGAAAGGGACATAGAGGAACAACTGGTAAAACACGTTACCCGTTATTTGTTGGAAATGGGCAACGGTTTTGCCTTTGTCGCCCGGCAGAAGCATTTTCAAATTGGCAACAGCGATTTCTTTGCCGACTTGATTCTATATTCAATTCCGCTACACGCATACATTGTAGTGGAATTAAAGGCTACTCCATTCAAGCCGGAGTATGCAGGACAACTGAACTTCTACATCAATGTGGTGGATGACAAACTGAGGGGAGAAAATGACAACAAGACTATCGGGCTGTTGCTGTGCAAGGGAAAAGATGAAGTTGTGGCACAATACGCTTTGACAGGCTACGACCAGCCGATAGGTATCAGTGATTACCAGTTGAGCAAGGCTATACCCGAAAATTTGAAATCAGCTTTGCCAAGTGTGGAAGAGGTGGAAGAAGAACTGGCATCTTTCCTTGACAAGGACAATAATCCCCAAAATTGAGGTCTATGGCAGGAGAGATTAACAAACTGATTCCCCTATACGGAGAACTCAACAGGATATATAATGATTGGGTGACCAATTATGCTTTTTCTTTTGACAAGCAAAAATTCATCACCGATTTTTACAGGCAGCACAATGATACAAAGGCTTTTGAATCCGCTATCCTTGAACTGGTACTTGACAAGCATAAAGAACAATACACATTGATTCTCAATAGTTTAAAAATCGAAATAGAAAAGAATATACGGGCTTATGAAACAAAACCGTTGAATGATGACATCATAAAGCGTGTGTGTTTTCACTACGCAGACAGACGTAATTCTGCAATTAGAGACCAGTTGGAGATTACCACCAAGTTGCACGAGCCTTTGAATGACGCATACCACAGATATGATTTCATTGGTTTTCGGGAGCATACGGACGAAGAAGAAATACAGGCAGAAAAGGAATATGAACGCTGCAAGGCTGAATACGACAAGGAAAAGAAGGAATTGGATAAACTCTATGAACTGCAAAAGCAAGACCAGAAAGAGGCTTTTCAATATATCGAAAACCTTTCCAGTGATGTTTACCGCCTAAGCCTTCTTTTCATGGAAGTCCTGAAAAAATACCTTCCTGATGATGTGGAAGAAAAACGACCGGAGGAGTCAGTCGAGCAAAATGCGCAAGAAGAAGTACAGAATACACCGGAGGAACAGCATGAATATTTTGACATGAAGCCGCTTTCGCCTATTTATGAAACCTGTGTCGGGGAACAGTTCGAAGCCATTACCATAGCGGACTTCTATGCCAATATAAATCTGTACCCCTGCAAGAACAGATTAAAAATCAAGGCAAGGGAAAAGATACGGGTGTGTTACCTGATATTCCTGATGAGTGAAAAACTATCCAAGCAATACAGGGACGAATGGCGAGACAAGATATTGAAACTACTGGATATTGACGAGAGCTATTACAGATCGAAGTACAAAGAACCCGTTTCCGATTTTCCAAGTGATAGCAACCAGAAATTCGCCAAAGAAATGGAAAGCATATTCAGATAATTCGTGATACATCCTGACATTCCATGAAATTACCACTTTTACCACTCAAATTAATTTTTGAGTGGTATTTTTATTCTCTGATATTCAGATGAATAATAAGACATTCCATTTACATTAACCACATCCTTACCACTTATAACCCTACCTAATTTTGCATCGTTCGAGAACATAGATAACAGCCAGTGCGCAGGGCTGATTGTTTAACGACTAAATAGATTGGACGATGACAAATCTTCAAGAGTTATTATTAAAACCCGTCTGGCAGATGACAGGCGAAGAGTTCATATTCCTAAGCAAGCACGCTTCCAACCAAACGGAAGCGCAACCGCAGCCCATCACGGACATGGAAAGGAAGTATGTGTACGGAATACCGGGCATTGCCAAACTGTTCGGGTGCAGCCTGCCCACCGCCAACCGTATAAAGAAAAGCGGAAAGATTGACAAAGCCATTACGCAAATAGGGCGCAAGATTATCGTTGATGCGGAACTTGCCCTTGAACTGGCCGGAAAGAAAACCGGAGGACGAAAATAACGGGAGGTGTACTTATGGATTATATGAAAGACAACAAGGAAATATCGGCAGAAGAAGCCGTAATCCTTTGGCAAGCCTCACGTTTGAGCCTGTCGAAAAGTTATGAAAAAGCACCGGAGATTCTCAAAGTACATGGTTCCGTCATAGGGACATTGGGGAATTTCAGTGCATCCATCGGCAAAGCCAAGAGCAAAAAGACGTTCAATGTGTCGGCTATCGTAGCCGCCGCATTGAAGAACGGCACAGTGCTGCGATATGTGGCTGAACTTCCGGAAGACAAACGGAAAATCCTTTATGTGGACACGGAACAAAGCCCTTATCATTGCCTGAAAGTCATGAAACGTATTTTGCGGATGGCCGGGCTTCCCGATGACAGGGACAATGAAAATCTTGAATTTCTTGCTTTGAGGAAATACACGCCCGAACAGCGTATCAGGATTGCAGAGCAGGCTATCTACAATACCCCCAACATAGCCCTTGTAATCATAGACGGTATTCGTGATATGGTATATGACATCAACAGCCCCGGCGAATCCACACGCATCATATCCAAACTGATGCAGTGGACGGACGACAGGCAGATACATATCCATACGATACTGCATCAGAACAAAGGGGATGAAAATGCGAGAGGGCATATCGGTACTGAACTGAACAACAAGGCAGAAACCGTACTCCTTGTGGAAAAGGACAAGAACAACGGGGATATAAGTAAAGTATCAGCCATGCACATAAGGGCAATGGACTTCGAGCCTTTCGCATTCCGTATCAACGACAATGCCCTGCCCGAACTCATGGAGGGTTACAAGCCCGAAGCCAAGAAACCGGGAAGGCCGGAAGAGGAAAAGTTTGACCCTTACAGGCACATCACCGAACAACAGCACCGCATCGCACTGGAAGCGGTTTTCGGACTGAAAGAGGAATATGGCTACAAGGAGCTGGAAAATGCCTTAATCAAAAGCTATACGTCAATAGGTGTAAAGCTGAACCATCAAAAGGCGGTACCGCTCATCACCATGCTTCGCAACAAACGGATGATAGTGCAGGAGAACGGCAGGAAATACACGTTCATGCCCGACTTCCACTATTAGCCTGTTGTTTGTAATCGCTTCACTTTATTCTGTGGGTCTATATATTAGGAATAAAGCGAAGCGGTTGCAGGAAGTACAAAACCACTTCACTTTACTACCGTATCCTATATATACGAAAATAAAGTGAAGTGGTTATACAGACCGTACTTCTTAAAATGGTACGGGCGAAAAGAAAAACGAATCAATTTAGCAACCAATTTACCAACTACTAAAACAATCATTTTATGGATATACAGACAGCCAAGCAAATCAGGATAGCAGATTTTCTGCACAGTTTGGGATATTCTCCCGTCAAGCAACAAGGTATCAACCTGTGGTATAAATCACCGTTAAGGGAAGAAGCAGAAGCTTCGTTCAAGATAAATACCGAACGTAACCAATGGTATGACTTCGGTTTGGGCAAAGGTGGCGGTATCATTGAACTGGCTGCACACCTGTATGCTACCGACCATGTACCTTACATTTTAAAACGGATAGCGGAACAGACACCGCATGTGCGCCCGGTATCTTTCTCTTTTGGCAAGCAAAACTCTTCCGAACCGAGTTTCCAACAGTTGGAGATTGTTCCGTTATCGTCCCCTGCCCTGCTTGCCTACTTGCAGGGAAGAGGAATAAATATGGAACTGGCAAAAAGAGAATGTAGTGAAGCCCGTTTCACCCACAATGGCAAACGGTACTTTGCCATCGCCTTTCCCAATGGTTCGGGTGGATTTGAGGTTCGCAACCGCTATTTCAAGGGTTGCATCGCACCCAAGGAAATCTCCCACATCAGGCAGTCGGGGAAAGCAAGGAATACCTGTTATGTGTTCGAGGGATTCATGGACTACCTCTCCTTTCTGACATTGAGACAGGAGAGCTGCCCGAATTATCCGGAGTTGGACGGACAGGACTACATTGTATTGAACTCCGTATCGAATGTAAACAAGGCTCTCTATCCGTTGGGCAGCTACGAACGCATCCACTGCTTTTTTGACAACGACCATGCAGGCATGGAAGCTCTCCGACAAATCCGCAAGGAATACGGCAGAGACCTGTACATCCGTGACGCTTCGCAGACTTACAACGGATGCAAGGACTTGAATGAATACTTGCAGAAACAGGTTGAAAGAAAAAGGCAAGTCCGGTCTGTCAAAGAGACGCGCAGCCAGTCACCGAAAAAGAAGAACGGCTTTCAGTTATAGCCCACTATAACTACACGCTCCGCTTTCGTAGTTGTGGGCTCTCCCGAGGGGATTAGGGCTTTGCCCTAATGACCCACTCAGGGCGTTTCACCCCTGA
>NZ_JAJKHN010000152.1:0-6621 GCF_020982715.1 Bacteroides sp. 1_1_30 | reverse complement strand
AGAAGCCCGCCATTGACCTAAATTTTGTCAATGACGGACAACTTGCTATTTTTTGATTTTATTTCGAACTCACGTTATTTATTTCCATATTTCTGCTACCTTTCAAAAAAAACATATATCTTTGTCATACGCTTTCAGCCCATCAGCGTGATGAAACAGGCAGGAAGCGGTTTTTATTTCCTATATGGAGTAAAAGCGTATTATCTCTCACTTTCAGAAATAGCTAATTCAAACAGAGGGAGATGATACGGTAGATACTCCACGTGAACGGATGTATATCAACATATTCGTAAAAGATGTGTTATATATAAACGATTGACGTGGGTGTCTGCTGTTATCATTGTTCTCTGGTCGGTTTAGCTAGCCTTGAAAGTGGATAATGGTACAGCAGCATCTGCGTCTTTCTTGTATTCGGCCGGTTATCAATTACCCCACAATTTAACCTAGCCAATCTCCATCCGGCGGACTGCAAAAAGAGTGGATGCTCGTTGTGCTAATATACATGAATAAAACATTATTCATCCCTTATTGTATCACACATAAAAGAACAAACGCTATGGCACAATGGATTAGTATAGAAGAAGCGGCTGCAAAGTACGGATTCGAGACAGAATATATCTGGGTCTTGATAGAGATAAGAGAAATCATCGTGGACTACCAAAGAGCCGACATCGACATCATCGACGATGAAAGTATTCAGGATTTTATCAACCGGAATAAAAAGGGGATTACATTGATGTATATCGAAAAGTTGGAACGATATTGCATGGATAAATCTCAAGTCTGTTCAATATACGCATCACTTTTAGGCAAACAAGATAAGGAAATTACCATATATAAAGGAGCTAAATTTTTGTATGATGCACTGCAGAGCAAATGGTTGAAGCAATGTGACCGGATGCGGCATTTAGAAAAAGAACTTGCATTGGAGCAGACCACTTGCCGTACGTGTTGGCTGAAAAGGTTATGTATGATAATTAGGAAGTAAATTTGATTAACTATCATTTTTCCAATATTTATAGATGATAAATAGGATGAAAATTGAACTAATAAGAATTTCTTATTAGTCTGTGAGTGGTGGATGAAACTGATGCTCTATTGTAAGTTCAATCTTCAAAAGAGCAAATATAAATGTATGGGTGTCGGATTAAGTGAACAACAGCGACTTTGAGCGAACAAAAAACCGATAAATTGTGTTTATTTATTCTAATTATATATCTTTGTCCCGAATTATAAACACGTAAATTTATGAAAAAGATTTTTGGTGCTTTAATGATTGCCGTATGTATCGGTATGGCGATGCCTGCCCAGGCGCAAATACACTTTGGTGTAAAAGGAGGTTTGAACTTGTCGAAGGCGAGTTTCTCTAATGTGAGCGAAAACTTTAAGAAGGATAATTTTACCGGTTTCTTTATTGGTCCGATGGCCGAGTTTAATATTCCAATCGTAGGATTGGGAGTAGATGCTTCTTTGCTTTTTGCTCAAAGAGGTATAAAGGTTTCTGAAGGAAACGAGGATTTGACTATCAAGCAAAACGGTATTGATATTCCTGTAAACCTGAAATATACAATCGGTTTGGGAAGTATGGCCGGTATTTATCTTGCTGCAGGTCCTGATTTTTATTTCGATTTTGAAAAGAAGTCGGGAATTGATAAGAAGAAAGCGCAAGTAGGTATTAATGTGGGTGCCGGTTTGAAGTTGCTGAACCATCTGCAGGTAGGTGCTAACTACAATATCCCATTGGGCGACACTGCGGATATTGAAGGAACAGACGCTTCTTATAAGACTAAGACTTGGCAGGTATCTGTTGCCTATATTTTTTAAATAGTCTGTCATTTTACATCGTATATAAAAAAGAGTTTCCGGTGAACGGGAACTCTTTTTTTGTTCGGAGGCTGCCCTGTTGCAGCCTCGAAACTGTTTCTGCCCAATCCTGCCTTAAGAAGCGTTTTTCTTTTGAGTGTTCTCTCTTCCTTCTTTTTCATTCCCCATTTTTTTATTGTATTTTTGTACCTGCAATGAAAAAATATGTAGATGTCATATTACCGCTTCCGCTTCCGAAGAGTTTCACTTACTCTTTGCCGGACGAATGTGCGGAAGATGTGAAGATAGGCTGCCGTGTGGTAGTTCCTTTCGGGCGAAAGAAGTTTTATACGGCTATCGTCCTTAACGTTCATTATTGTGCTCCAACGGAGTACGAAGTGAAAGATATATCTGCATTGCTGGATGCTTCTCCCATTTTACTACCCGTTCAGTTCAAATTTTGGGAATGGATAGCCGATTACTATCTCTGTACACAGGGAGATGTGTATAAAGCGGCACTTCCTTCCGGCCTGAAGCTGGAGAGTGAAACGATTGTTGAATATAATCCCGATTTTGAGGCGGATGCGCCATTGCCGGAACGGGAACAACGCATTTTGGATTTACTTGCCGTAGATGCGCAGCAGTCCGTCACTAAACTGGAGAAAGACAGCGGCATAAAAAATATTCTTACTGCCATCAAGTCCCTGCTCGATAAAGAAGCCATTTTTGTAAAGGAAGAATTGAAACGCACTTATAAGCCTAAGACAGAGGCACGGGTGCGGCTTGCGGGTACGGCAGATGAAAAGCAACTCCATATTCTGTTTGATATTCTGTCTCGTGCTCCGAAGCAACTGGCGTTGCTCATGAAGTATGTAGAGTATTCAGGTATTTTAGGAACCGGAACTCCGAAAGAAGTCTCCAAGAAAGAATTGTTGCAACGGGCTAATGTGGCTCCTTCGGTACTGAACGGGCTGGTGGATAAGAAGATTTTCGAAATCTACTATCACGAAATCGGACGGTTGAATAAACAGGAGAAAGAGGTAGTCGAGCTGAACGCTTTGAACGAGTTTCAGCAACGGGCACATGATGAAATCGTTCAGTCTTTCCAGGAGAAAAACGTGTGTCTGCTTCATGGAGTAACGTCCAGTGGGAAGACGGAAGTGTATATCCATCTGATCGAAGAAACGATTCGTCAGGGAAAGCAAGTCTTATATTTGTTGCCGGAGATTGCCTTGACTACTCAAATTACAGAGCGTCTGCAACGGGTCTTCGGTGCTCGCCTGGGGATCTACCATTCTAAATTCCCCGATGCCGAACGGGTTGAAATCTGGCGGAAACAACTGGGAGAGAACGGGTACGATATTATCCTGGGTGTTCGCTCTTCCGTGTTTCTTCCTTTCCGAAATCTGGGATTGGTGATTGTGGACGAAGAGCACGAAAATACGTATAAGCAACAAGATCCCGCTCCCCGTTATCATGCCCGTAGCGCAGCGATTGTACTGGCTGCCATGTACGGAGCTAAAACTTTGTTGGGGACGGCTACTCCTTCTATTGAGTCGTGGCAGAATGCAGGGGAGGGGAAATATGGTTTTGTACAACTAAAAGAACGATATAAAGAAATTCAATTGCCGGAGATTATTCCGGTAGATATAAAGGAATTGCATCGCAAAAAGAGGATGGTGGGACAATTCTCACCGCTGTTGATACAATACATGAAAGAGGCTTTGGAACAAGAAGAGCAAGTGATTCTCTTTCAGAACCGTCGCGGGTTTGCTCCGATGGTGGAGTGTCGTACTTGCGGTTGGGTGCCCAAGTGTAAGAATTGCGACGTGAGCCTTACCTATCATAAAGGAATCAATCAGCTAACCTGTCATTATTGCGGTTATACCTACCAACTGCCGAAATCCTGTCCTGCCTGCGAAGGTACGGAACTGGTGAACCGTGGCTTTGGTACGGAAAAGATTGAAGATGACATTAAAATCCTTTTTCCCGAAGCGGCAGTGGCACGAATGGACTTGGATACCACACGCACCCGCTCTGCTTATGAAAAGATTATTGCGGATTTCGAACAGGGAAAGACGGATATATTGATCGGTACGCAAATGGTTTCAAAAGGATTGGATTTCGATCATGTCAGTATTGTAGGTATACTGAATGCCGATACGATGCTGAATTATCCGGATTTTCGTTCCTATGAACGGGCTTTCCAGTTGATGGCGCAAGTAGCGGGACGTGCCGGACGTAAGAACAAGCGGGGTAGGGTGGTGCTGCAAACCAAGAGCATCGAGCATCCTATCATTCATCAGGTCATTGCCAATGATTATGAAGACATGGTAGGCGGGCAGTTGGCGGAACGGCAGATGTTCCATTATCCTCCTTATTACCGGTTGGTATATGTTTATCTAAAAAATCATAATGAAGCGTTGTTGGAACAGATGGCGGCAGTGATGGCGGATAAGCTGCGGGCGGTATTTGGTAATCGGGTGTTGGGGCCGGATAAACCTCCTGTTGCCCGTATCCAAACGTTGTTTATCAAAAAGATTGTCGTCAAGATTGAGCAGAATGCTCCGATGGGACGTGCACGGGAGTTGCTGTTGCGCATCCAACGGGAGATGTTGGAAGATGAACGCTATAAATCTTTGATTGTCTACTATGATGTAGACCCTATGTGATTGAATATTTTCCCCCTAATAAAAACCTTTAATCATTTAATTAACTAACCATGAAACGACTTACTATTTTTTCCCTGACTTGTCTCTTTAGCGTAGGCGCAGTTTTTGCCCAGCAAGGAGTCACTCAATGTGGTGTTCCGACAGGACAACCGAAGTTCCCTTTACAGACTTATCAGGAATTGCCCGACCCTGCTGCGCCGTCTGATAAAGAATGGGCGGCAGTGACAATAACACAAGTGTCTTGGGGTACAACAGACGTCCGGTACGCAAAACACGGGCTTCCCCGGTTGAAGAACCAGCAAACGGTTGCTTTGAAAGGCTGGCGTGGTGAACGTGTGAACGCGCAAGCGGTTGTATGGACAGGTGTAGAACTGAAAGACCTGAATTTCAGCTTTGGTGATTTCAAAGACAAGAAAGGAAATGTTCTTCCCCAAGATGCATTCACCGGCGGTTTTGTTCGTTATGTGATGACGGACGAATTGAACAAAGACGGCAGAGGTGCCTGCGGACATCGGAAAGCGGTGGATTATGATTCATTATTGGTGGCCGATCCGATTGATACCAGTCTGAAAGCGATGGCTTTGCCTGCCCGCACAGTTCAACCTGTCTGGGTGCAATGTTGGATTCCTCAATCGGCTGTTCCCGGAACGTATAAAGGGGAGTTGCTAATCAACGACGGCTCTCGTTTGTTGCAACGCCTGAATCTGGAAATTACGGTTTCTTCCCGTGAACTTCCGGCGCCTTCGGAGTGGGCCTACCACTTGGATTTGTGGCAAAGTCCTTATGCAGTGGCACGTTACTATCAGGTTCCTCTATGGAGTCAGGAGCATTTAGACGCCATGCGTCCTTTGATGAAAATGCTGGCAGACGCCGGACAAAAGATTATCACGGCTACTTTGATGCACAAACCCTGGAACGGTCAGACGGAAGATTATTTTGATACAATGGTTACCTGGATGAAACGGGCGGACGGCACATGGTCTTTCGACTATACCATTTTCGACCGTTGGGTAGAATTTATGATGAGTGTGGGCATTGACAAACAGATCAACTGTTATTCAATGGTTCCCTGGGAGTTGTCATTCCAGTATTACGACCAGGCAACCAACTCGCTGAAATTTGTGAAAACAGCACCGGGCGAGGAGGCTTACGAAGAAATGTGGGTAGCAATGCTTTCGTCTTTCTCCAAGCACCTGAAAGAAAAAGGATGGTTCGATATCTGTGCTATTGCAATGGATGAACGTCCGATGGAAGTGATGCAGAAGACCTTGAAGGTGATTCGTAAAGCAGATCCGGATTTCAAAGTTTCGTTGGCAGGAAATTACCATGCGGAGATTGAGCCCGATCTATATGATTACTGTATCGTAATCGGACAGAACTTCCCCGAAGAAGTACGTCTCCGCCGTGCGGCAGAGAACAAACGTACCAACTATTACACCTGCTGTACGGAAGCTCACCCCAATACATTTACTTTTTCCGATCCTGCAGAAGCTGTCTGGATAAGTTATTATTCTTCTAAGAAACACCTGGACGGTTATTTGCGTTGGGCATACAACAGCTGGCCATTGGAACCGCTGCTCGATTCCCGTTTCCGCAGTTGGGCAGGTGGAGATACGTATCTTGTATATCCGGGAGCCCGTAGCTGTATCCGTTTCGAACGCTTGATTGAAGGAATTCAGGCGCACGAGAAGATAAATATCCTCCGTCAGGAATTTGAGAAAAAGGGAAATAAAGCCGGATTAAAGAAAATAGAGAAAATGCTTGCTCCGTTCAACTTGGGTAGTATGCCGGAAACCCCGGCAGCAGTAACCGTGAACCGGGCAAATCAAATATTGAACTCATTGTAAATGATTGTTCGTTAAATGGGAATTTAGGGGCGTAGCGCCCCAACAAGGTTTCCATTCGGCATGTTATCGTTTTAGACATACCCTAAAGGGTGGAACTGTATCTCTTTCAGGGAATACCGAATGGAAACCTTGCTCCGGCGCTAGCCGGTAAATGGGAATTTATCGGTTAAATGAGAATTTATCGGTTAGGCTGAAAGCCTTACAATTATATATTTATTGGGGTGCCCTGAAAGGGCTTAATTATATAGCGTAGGGCAACGCCCTACGAAAAAAACACACCAGCCACAAGCCCTGAAAGG
>NZ_JAJKHN010000151.1:0-6676 GCF_020982715.1 Bacteroides sp. 1_1_30 | reverse complement strand
GGCGAGGACCGCTGTATTGTGGCCATCGAAGTGAACGGCGAGGCGAAGAAGTTCTTCACCAACAGCGAGGAAATGAAAAACATTCTCGCACAAGTAAAGGAAATGCCGGATGGTTTCCCGTTTGAAACGACCATCAAAACAGAGACATTCGGCAAAGGTAGAACCAAATACGTGTTTACATGAAAAGAGTTGAAGGAAGTGCCGGTGTTTCGCTGATGGAATGCACGAATCCGGTTAAAGACAAATGGCGCATCCGCTGGGATGTGCAGGAAAAAGAGAACGGCTCTGCCTCCTACATGGAAGAGGAGTTTAGTCATAAACCTACCGGCGAGGAAATCCGCTCGTTGGTTATGTCCTGGTATAACAGCCGGACTGATGCAGCTATCCTATCCGGATTTGTGTACAATGGTGCCCCTGTATGGCTTTCTACGGAGAACCAGTACAACTATAAGGCAGCATACGACCTGGCTGTTCAGACGGGCGGAGAAACCCTACCGGTCACATTCAAGTTTGGTTCGGATGAACAGCCCGAATACCATACTTTTAGTCGGTTAGATGAGTTGAAAGACTTCTATACGAAAGCGGTAAGGTATATCCAGAATGTTCTGGCTGAAGGCTGGGAAAAGAAGGATAAATTCAATTTGGAATTATACCGGATTGAATGATTGACAATCCCTTCGGGGGGGAGGGATAAAAAAAGCCCCCGGCCTGTTAAAAGTAACGCCAATCACTTAGAACAACAAGTACGCCAGAGCGCACGACCGGGGGCAAATACCCTCTGTCGCGCTCTGGCTTTTTGTTGTCTAAAAAATGATTGGCGATGCAAAGATATAATTTTTTTGTTGTATGAAAGTGATTGAGATATTAAACTTTAACCGGGAGTTGCTGAAAAGGCTCCAGGCGGCCGGCATCCGTCTGGAAGATGCCCGGTATATCGACCTGTATGCGGATTATACCCGCCTGCTGGATCATGGTGAGAAAGTCTCGTATGCCGTGGCCGTACTGTCCGAAAAGTATTCGGTGAGCGAGCGTAAGGTTTACACCCTGGTGAAACGGTTTCAGAGCGACTGCAAGACGCTTGCAGTGTGAGCGGGCTGTCTTTTGCCGTTTGAAGTGCTGTTTTCCCCTATCTTTAGGGCGTTTCAATATTAGAAGAAGGAAATGGCTATGAATAAGTATTACCGTATCCTGGACAAGATTCTTGCCACGGGAAAGACACAGACCAACAAGAAGGGAAACATACAATACCTTCTGAATGAGCAGTTGTCGCTGACACCGGCGGACCTGCTTGACATATTCGAGGGGCATAATATCGCCCGTAAGAAACTCCGTAGCGAGCTCCAGCTGTTCATGCAGGGGGAGCGTAACGTGGAGAAGTACCGGGAGGCCGGCATCAATTGGTGGGATTATTGCGGTTCCATCCTGGTGAACAGTTATCCTACCTATTTCGAGAAGCTGCCGCCATTGATGGCGAAAATCAACCGGGAGAAGCGCAACAGCAAGAACTATGTGCTTTTCCTGGGTGAGACTGGCGCCGAAAGTAATCAGGCACCCTGCTTGAGTCTGGTACAGTTCCAGCTGGATGACGGGGAACTGGTTCTGTCTGCCTACCAGCGCAGCAGCGATGCGAACCTCGGGTTGCCTTCCGATATTTATCACCTGTATCTGATGGCGCGGCAGATAGAACTTCCCCTGAAGTCGATCACCCTCTTTCTGGGAAATGTACATATCTACGAGAACAACATCCCGGGTACCCGCGCACTGCTTGCCGGTGACGAGACCGTCCGTTTCGGGCTGAACGTGTAGTTTGCTGTATGTGTCTTGCAGCGGGAACCGTTCATGTTTTCCGCTGTTTTTCGTTTATTTGGGGGACCTTTGCGGCCGTTTTAAGGCAGAATGAAATGAGAAAGATGTATTTGTCCGCCCCGCTTCCTTTTGTGGGGCAGAAACGCATGTTTGCGAAGGAATTTATCAAGGTGCTGGGACAGTTCCCGGACAGCACCGTGTTTGTGGACCTGTTTGGCGGCTTGGGCCTGCTGTCACATATTACCAAATGTGTCAGGCCTGATGCCACCGTTGTTTATAACGACTTCGACAACTATCGCCGCCGGCTTGCGAATATCCCGGCCACCAATGTGCTGTTATCCGATTTGCGCCGGATAGCTGAAGGGGAATCCAAAAATAAACGTATAACCGGGGAGGTTCGCGATAAAATGTTTGCCCGTATTGAGAGGGAGGAAAAAGAGCACGGCTACGTGGATTATATCACGATTTCCTCATCCTTGTTGTTCGCCATGAAGTATGTGCTCTCTCTGGAAGATATGAAGAAAGAGACACTTTACAATAATATCCGGCAGACAGACTATCCCGAAGCAAAGGATTATCTGGGAGGACTGACTATAACCAGCGAAGACTACAAGGAAGTGTTCAAGCGTTACAAGGATGTTCCGGGTGTGGTGTTCCTGGTTGATCCGCCATACCTTTCCACTGAAGTGGGAACTTACAAGATGTTCTGGCGTCTGGCTGACTATCTGGATGTACTAACCGTTCTGAAAGGGCATCCGTTCGTGTACTTCACCTTGAACAAGTCATCTATCCTAGAACTGTGCGACTGGATAGGCAGGAACCCGTCCGTCGGCAATCCGTTCAAGAACTGCCGGAAAGTCGAGTTCAATGCAAGTGTGAACTATAACTCCAGGTATACGGATATGATGCTGTACACGGCACCTGATGAAGCGTCCGGCATGGCAGTTTAATACTGTATAAAAATAATGATTTTATTTGAACCGGCAATGGCTATTGAACGATATTTTAAAGTCGTCCAAAAGGTGTTCAAATGAAAGGGAAACGGTGGGTTTCGGCCGTGCAAAAATAGACCGGGCTTACTGTTTTTCTGATACGCGTCGTTTTTGCTCTTTTTGAAACGCTTCGTTTTTGTAAAGTGGAACGTTTCGTTTTTCCGGATTTATGTACAAAAAACGGATCTTTATAAAGATATAAAAAGACAGGTCTGAAAAAAGGATAGTTTACACCGATTCTTTTCGAAAGTTGGTTTTCGTAATGAATCGGTATAAACTCTATTCATACTACTGAATTTTCACAAATTATTCGGGGGAACCATAAATAGACTGGAAGAACCTACAATTTCACCTCTTTCGTGAATATTTCTCCGAAACGATTCTTAACCACCACTTTGACAGACTTCGTACCTTTCGCAGGCTGTGCCCGGAAAAGATGCCGTGTATGATAGCCGGTTTTCTTTCCTTTCACCATGTTGATATAATCCTGATCTTCATCATCAAAAGCCTGCATGGCACCTTTCAATACTCCGTCTTCGTACCAGTTTATTGTATACGTTCTGTCCCAATCCCAGATGTTGGCTACCACATAGTCTTTCTGGCTTTCAAATTCTCCCGGCTTGTGGAGCCGGAACTGATAATCGGGAGAACAGCCTGTCGCTTTGTAACGCCATTTCACATCGTCACCTTTCACTTCTACCACCAGATAACCGTTCGGCGCTCCGCAACGGTTCACGTGTCCTGCCCACCATGCACCGCAGGCAGCTCCGATATTATGTTCATAAATAGTAGGCGCAGGTTGCTGATTCTCATAGAAATGTGTGTGTCCCGAGAAAATATGAACCTGATACGGTCTTAATAGTTGGAAAAGCGCGTTGGCGTTGCGTGCATTTCCACCGGCCGATACCGTGTTGTTGGCTACCGGAGCGTGTACGTTCAGGAATATGGTGCTTCCTTCGGGCACATAACTTAAATCTTTTCTCAACCAGTCCAGATCTTCCGGTGTGAATCGTTCCGTGTATTTCTTATTACCATCGTAGTCGATGTCTTTCATTGCGATTACATGGATTTTTCCAATGTTGAATGAATAGTTGGCCGGACCGAACGACTGGTAATAATTCTGTTCCCCATATCCGTCTGCCGGATGATCCGTCTGTGTCATGGATTTGTAGAGCAGGTTGAAATCATGGTTTCCCATTAGTTGGAACATTGTGATACCTAAATTAGAGACGGCTTGCCGGTAAGGAGCATATAAGTTCATGGCATCCCACACAAGGTCGCCCAGTCCCATACCAACGATTTCGAAGTTCTTTAGCGAGTCGGCAGTCTGTTTCAGGTCGGGCACTGTTTCTGTGCGGAAGCGGTTCAGTTGTTTCTCGTTCCTCACTTGCGGATCGGAAATGGCGATATATACAAATTCATCCGCCGGCTTCTGCCGTTTGGTCAGAACGAAGTTGCACTGATTCTCGCTTTTCTTCGCATCCAAATATTGATAGAAGCCGTCGGCTACACCCTCTTTGGAAGGAAGCTCATAGTCTGCCGGAGTAGAGATGTAAACCATCGGATAACGTGCCGGATCGGTGTTCAAAACATAGTTTCCTTGCGCGTCGGTTGTTTTAAAATGCGCACCGTCAGTTACTACTACACCGCTGACAGGCTTACCTGTGTTATCTTTCACACTGCCTTTCACAACAGTCTGACCAAAAGCGGCAACAACATTTAGCTGGAGACATAAGATTGCCGCAAACAGCATATTTCTATTACATACTTTTTTCATTGCTTATAACTTTCTTAGAGTGACTTGATTGAATAATGCGATAATCTCTTCCGGTTCGTCTGCCGACTTTACAGCCTCTTCGAAAGACTTGCTGTTATCGTCGAAACACATCACATTGGCACAATCCAGAATGTGTGCCATGTTGGATGTAGCAACTTCCCGGCTCACTTCTTCCTTTTTCAGTGCTGATGTAGTCGTTGAAGTGTTCTTTGATAACCGCTGGGTAGACCGATGTAATTTTCGTCCTGTTGTGTAGGGTGACTTGCAACATATACACTAGGAAGCAAAACGTGTTTCATCCTTTCAACAAGTGGGCAAAGAACTCGGAACTTATTTCATGTTTTTATTTTTTAGGTTTTAAAATTAGATGATAATCTTTTTCTAAATTATAATCGTTGTAATTAGGCTTTAAATAATTAGGCATTGACTCCAACTCTTCAGAAGTGCGATTTTCCTTTAATTTGAATGTTTTTATTATATGAGAAACTGGCGCACCATTTTTAGGTTGTATTTTGATGGAAAAACGTACACAAACATCTCCGGCATATTTATTAAAATTAGCCCAATCTGTATTCCAGTGATCTGTATAAACTCCCTCTTCCCAATAAGTATATTTTTCATTATTATACGATGTCTTTAAAGATCTACATAAAACCTCTTTGTTATAATATAAAACGATTTCTTGATTTGTTACATGTATATCGGCAATGGCCTTTACTTCTGGATTAAATTCTAAGTAAGGTGAATAATCTTTACTTGTATCAAAGACAATGCGATGAACTTCATTGATATAATCACCATATTCTGGATCAACTCCTTGATATTCATAGTATTGTTCGTGAGATTTTATTTCTGGCTTTCCTTTAAAATTCACGACTCCCAGTATTTTATTATATAATGGAACATAACCTGTTGCATTTATAACATTTTCTGTTCCTGGTAACCAAAATGAAATTGGCATTGAAGGAAATGCTCCGCTATTTGTGCTTGTACCTGACAAGGAAATTGTAGTCATCAATTGATAATTTACCGGAGGATTTATTCCTTTATTGCTGCTTCCACCCACAATTCCACTAACAAATCCAACTATAAGTCCTGGCAGACCAGACGTAGATCCCTTTAATGCAGAACTCACTCCATTATATAACGCATTAAAAATCCCATTTTTTAGCCCTAACTTATTATTTGATTGTCCATCTTTAGCATCGGATATTTTGTTCCTCTCTAAAGAATTTAGTCCAATTCCAGCCAAAATTCCAGTCCCTATTGATTTTAATTCATCAGATTGTAATATGTTTCCCATTTTATTTGAATGATCTACTGCTCCTTGACCTAGAATGGCATCAAGCTTTCCTTCCATTTTTCCATCTAAGTATATTTTAGAAACACTATAGTAATTCAAAAACCAATTAAATCGTATTTCATTATAAGGAATAGAAGAAAGATTTTGATCATATGCCAATTCATATTCCATCATATACCATCTGTTAGTAGCTAATGGCATTGAACCATCAATAGGGGCGGGCTGTAGTTGTACGTAGCTTTTCTGATCTTTTGCCACTGCATCTAGGACTGGCTGTCCTAAAAAATTTAAAATAGATGTTTCCTTGGCAGAAATAACAGAAATACCATTTTGTATATACGAAGAAGTTGCTACGAAAGGTGTTGTTATATATAAATATATTCTCATTGTACCTCGATACTTATTATACAATACAAAGAAAGGATTATTTACTATACTAGAAGCCTCTGAACTGAAAGCGTTGTAAAGCATCTCCCACCCATCAAAAGATTTGTAATCATTAAGTATATCTGTTTCATAAAATGAAGACAAACTCCCTGCTCCAATCCAAGGAACCGGTATTCGTGCATATCCTGCAGGAGTTGGCATCCAATCGGCATTTTCCCAATCGAAGTCAGGCGTTACCACTGAACGAGTTATTAATGAAGGGGCCAGATTCCAGTCAGTTTTACTGTCATCAGAACATGAAGTCATCGTCAGGCAATATCCTAACACTAAGAATAATAATCGAAATAATTTTTTCGTGTCCATAATTTTGATATTTTAATGATACATAAATAGTATTATCCTCTATTAGAT
>NZ_JAJKHN010000150.1:0-6628 GCF_020982715.1 Bacteroides sp. 1_1_30 | reverse complement strand
GAGATGTGTATAAGAGACAGTTATTGTGCATTATGTGACAGCATAAAGGTTGATCCAAATATTGATTTAGAGTAAAAATAGAAGCGCTCCACTATGCTTTTGGAACGCTTTTATTTTTATAACTTCAGCTTGGGTTTGGGCTTTTCGGGCTGGTCAGGATTGGGATCGTCCTTGTTGCCGGGCTTGGGGACACCTCCGATGACGAGCTTTCCGTCGAGTGTATCCATTGCCTCTTTGATGCTGATGCTTTGGGGCATTTCGCTTAGTTTGGGCGGGATGCGCTGCCTGTCGGTAAGGAAATCGGGCATCCGGTGGACATAAGACTCGGCGGGGGCGTGTCTCTCGGAACTCAAGGCAATCTGCTTTGTGTCACTGGCGGAGAAGGCACGGGAAAAAGTAACTATGTGGCGGCGTTGATTGTCGGTGCTATCCGTTCTTCCGGAACGGATGTGGATGCGCTTGAGTGTTACGCTCCACGAAAACAGCAAGAACAAGGCAGTCCTGTTCTATGACATGGAACAGAGCAAAGTGCAGCTGTATAAGAATATCATCAACCTGCTGCGTCGTTGCAGACGTGAGTCGATACTGGAATGGTTTAAGGCGTATTACCTTACGGGAATGAGCCGGAAAGAGTGCTTGCTTTCCATTATCCAAATATGGTGGCATCTGGTAGTGATAGACAGAATTGCGGATTTGATAAAATGCGCCAACGATGAAGCGAAGAGCATAACCGTCGTGGAAGAACAATGGCTTCTGCCATCTTTTCACGAATGGTAGAACAGAGAGATGCCGTAAATTTTCATCTGTCATTATATTGCCGACGGGATATCAAATGAGGAATCTCTGAATGATACTCTCTCAACTTAACAAATAAAAGGGATTCGCTGTTAATACCAATGGATCCGGAAGCCATGTTGAGAGCAACCACTTCCAAATAAGAAAATCAGGGAACGACCCCACGCTGAGGTAAATTTCCTTGCCCGTTGATCAAATTCCCTGTAACAGCTTGTGGATGTCGCTAAATTTTGCGAATATTGTATATATGTTGTGCATATATGAATTAAAAACAGATTGTAAAAATAGGGAATATATATTATGAAATTCCCTATTTTCGTGAAATACTCCGTATCAAAAAACTCTGCCGCCTTGTCGGGTTCAGCGATGGGCAGACAGCAACGTTCGTCAAGGGAAAACCGTTGGAATACGCAGGGGAACTCTATTCGGAGGAACACAAGCGGAAATTCAAGACCGAAAAGGTGAGGGCAAGTGCTGAAAGCCCTGACGGACGGGACTAAATTGCTTCTTGCCATCGACCGAAAGCCCATTGCCGAGTGATTCAAGGAGCAATTCGACAAGCTAAGGCAGAGCATACACCACCCCATGCAGCTACGAAGGAAAGGCAGGGAGGCTATAAATGTTAAATCCCGTCCGATTTACCGAAAAAAGTGCGGTGTGCCGTTCGTGGTGTACCGCACTTTTTCTATATTTGTAATTATACAGGATAAAGAAAGGGATAAACATTTCAAGATAATGGATTATCATTATAAAGAAGATGTAAACAATCATACACATTAGGAATTGTTTTTTGAAGTAATGGATAGAATAATTTTATTTTTTTTAGGTAGTGTATTACTTTTATCGGGCTGCAAGAATAGTAAACAGCCGGAAGGCTATAATTCTGTTAATATTATCGAATATGTTAATATTTACGATGAAAACAACAGGATTCTAACTGCACAGGGTAGTGAATATGACTATCTCTATTTTGGAGACAATAAAGATAAAGGGATCTTGGCAGCGACAAATAATTTTACAAAGACATATAGTTATGATAATGATTCTTACTGCTATACCGTAGAGGAGCCCTTGTCAGGCTGGAAAATATAAAGTCACTTGACCCACTATTATACTCCTGATTGACCCATCAAAAAAATATGAGATTTAAGTAGAGAAAAATGCATTTTAACCCGGATCAGTTTCAGTTATAATTCTTTATAGCAGATACTACTTCTTTTTAGCATTAATCTTTCTTACAGAATCTCCTGTTAGTTCAATTTTGTGTGCAGTATGTACAATTCTGTCCAGGATTGCATCTGCTACCGTAGGATCACCAATTGCATCATACCAACTTTCGACAGGAAGTTGTGATGTTATTATGATTGATTTTAATCCGTGTCTGTCTTCTATTATTTCCATAAGGATTGACCTTTCCCTGGCATCCAGTCCTATAAGAAACAGATCGTCTAGAATAAGCAGTGAACACTTTTCAATTTTTTTCATTTCAGATTCTATAGTTCCCTTGTTTTTGGCCATTTTAAGCTGTCCCATAAGCTTTGACGCATTGGAGTATAAAGTTCTGACTCCATTTTTGCATGCTTCATATCCTATTGCTGAAGCAATATAGCTTTTACCTGTACCAGAACTTCCCGTGATAAAAACATTCTGTCCGTCTTTTATAAAATCAAGAGATGCAAGTCTCTCAAGCTGGTTACGGTCAAGGTTACGTTTTATGGTATAGTCTATTTTCTCCATATATGCCTTATATCTGAAGTTGGCAGACCTTATCAGTCGCTCAATGCTTACATTGCGTCTGTAATCATACTCACTTTCTAGAAGCCATTTAAGGAATTCATCATTTGTCATACCATCAGAGGATGTTGTCCTACAGTCATTTCTGTATGTTTCAAGCATACCGTAAAAACGTAATTTGGAGAGTAATTCCATTATTCTGTCCATATTTTTTTCGACTGTTCTATTTGTTTTATTATTACTTGTCATTTTTATCTATGTTTTTAGAGTTAAAATAATCCTTACCTCTGAGATTTCTGTGTTTAGGGGTAAGTTCCGGAGCCTGTCCTTCCATTTGGACATGATACTTTTCATCTTCCCTGTTTACAAGAATACTTTCAAGCTCGTTGAATCCGAACATGCAGGATTCCATTGCTATCTGGCATGCAAGAACCATTCTGTCGTGTCCGAAACGTTCCACAAGACTTAATATACCATCAGCTGAACGTACTGCTTGAGCCGGATATTTTTTGGCTACGGCCACAAGCTTTATGTACTCCTCTACTATCGGATCGATTTTACGTGCCTTGCAGTATACATCATCCATTCTGATTCTGTATTCATGTAGTACTCCGGGAAGTTTATGGGAAGGTTTTTCTGAATATGTGAAAGGTGTATCATCCCTGCGATGTGTCGTAATGTGCCTGAATTTATGATATATCTCCACTGTATCCCCATCATACAGTAATTCTACAGTATCGCCGATATACTCTTTAGGGACACTGTAATAGTGATTGTTAAGCGACACATAACTGTTTCTCATGACAGTTGCCGTTTTCCGACTTTTTGATATAAATCTTGTAGTCGGTAATGTATGCAGCCTGTCTTTCTCTACCTCTATGAAACGCTCCTTACGGCTGTAGCTGCGGTTGTACATCTTTCGGCTGTTCAATGCATCCGTATGTTTCATTATTTCTATGTTCAAGGCTTCAAGATCATTGAATTTCAATCCTGTCATCTTTGAATAGACCTCCCTGTAAAGCAGTCTTACGGCATTTTCAACCAAAGCCTTGTCTTTGGGCTTGCGCACCCTTGCCGGAAAGACTACGCATCCGTAATGGTCTGCAAAAGCTGCAAAATCATCATTTATTACAGACTCTATTCCACCGGGCTTTGTTACGGCAGATTTGAGGTTGTCGGGAACTATGGCATTTGGTACACCTCCAAAATAATGGAAAGCATTTTCACACGCCTGGATAAGATATTCTTTCTTTTGTGATGGTACAGCCTCGTAATAAGTAATCTGGCTGCAAGGAAGTATTGCAGCAAAGACTTCTACGGGAACCTTATCACCTGTATTCCTGTCTGAAATATAGAGTTTGTCACCGGCAAAATCCACATACATCTGATCTCCGGCTATATGATCTATGCGTCCAACCGGTACTTTTACCTCCCTTTCACGTCTGAGATACAGGCAGAATGAACAATAGCTGTAACCTTGGGGACGGTTTCTCAGATACTCCTCATACAAGGACCTTCTTGTTGTTCCACGGGATTTAAGTCGTTTAATGTACTCAGGTATATGTTCTTGAAGATACTTATACTCTGCAGATCCTGTTGATTCGTTGTCAGTCTCCGTACCGAAAAGCTCGTGCGGATGATGCTCGTCCATTTTCAACAGGCGTTCCAACTCTATACCCATATCTTCGTATATATGGATATATCGTTTTACTGTATTACGTGAAATCTGAAGAGAAGAACTGATACTACGGATACTCATTCCTGACTGGTAGCACCGCAGTATGTGTTTGATTCTTATTTTCATTCTTTAAAATTTTTATTCGGTTAATAATACCGGGTTAAAATGCTTTTTAAAGTACAAAAAACAAGACTGAAATGTGGTAATTCTATAGGGTCAATTTTTATTATAATCTTAGTGGCTCAGTTTCGGTTATAAAGGTGGGTCAGGTCACTTTTACAATAGTGGGTCAAGTGACTTTATATTTTCCACTCGCTGAAGGATACGGATATGGTGAGGTTTTCTATCATGACATTGTTATTTGGCGTAAAGATAGAAATTTCGGGAGAAAAAGAGGCCTTGCCCGTTGGATTTTCGGGTAAGGCTCGCTATTTACAGGTTTCTATGCACGTTAGTTATAAGAAATGGTAGTCCGGTTGCTGTCGGGATGGAAAACAACAAGGACTTCGGGCTTTTTCTCTTGCAGGCGTTTGTACTCGCACAGGGAGTTGAGTACCCACTCACGAAACAGCTTCGTGCAATAGGTGTTGATGCGGAAGCTGAGAAATATGATCGCTTCCAGATTATAATAGGTAACAATGCTTTTGTTCTGTTTCTCGGTTATGGTCACGTCGCCGTCGTAAAGCAGGCGGGATTTGAAGATGGAGCGCACATTGGCGTCTATTGTCTGAACGAACACTCCGAACAGACGGGCAAGTTCGTGCTTGGTCATCCATACGTTGCCGTTCTCTATCTTTACACTGACGATGGGTTGTTCATCCTTGTTTTCCAAACCGGTGATGGTGATGTATCCTCTATTTTTCATAAGGCGTTGTTTTTTAAATGGTGTGACAATATAATGATTTGTTTATTCATACAGCGTTTTGCGCCGTACCTTTTTGCATATTTTTTAGTTTTCGATCCAGCATATTCATGTCATGGCTCAACTTTCTGTCCACCACACGGGCATAAATCTGTGTGGTCTGAATGTTGGTGTGTCCGAGCATCTTGGATACGCTCTCAATGGGAACGCCTTTGGTAAGGCAGATTTCCGTGGCGAACGAATGCCGGGCGAGATGGTAGGTGATCCGTTTGTTGATTTGGCAAATTGCGGCTATCTCCGCCAAATATTCATTCATCTTCTGGTTACTGATTACCGGAAGCAATCTTCCATCTTTCAACTTGCCCTCGTATTTGGCGAGAATATCCAACGGTATTTGCAGTAGGGGAATGAATGATTCCACGCCGGTTTTACCCCTGTCTTTCATAATCCACTTCTTGCCGTCCACCCCGATCTTTATGTCCTCGCTTGAAAGCGTATAGATGTCACAGTAGGGCAAACCGGTATAACAGCTAAAGATGAAAGCGTCACGCACGTGTTCCAACCGCTTTGATTTGAACTCCTTATAATAGATCGTGTCAATTTCCTCCTGCGTGAGATACCCTCTGTCGGTCTTGTCAAAATTGAACCTGAAATTCCCGAAGGGATCAATGAAGCTCAATCCGCTTTTCTGGGCAAACAACAGTATCGTATGGAAACGTTGTACAAATTTCATGGCGGTATTGTTGCTTACCTCACATTCCTGACGCAAATAAAGGTAGAAGTTCTCGATGTGGGTGACGGTGATTTCCTTCACGGGAATGTCCGACAACTTGTATTCCTTTTGCAAGAACTCTATCATTCGCTGTTTGGTAAGTTCGTAGCGAGAGTAGGTCTTTTGCGTGGCAGTCTTGCCGACCTTCTTTGCATACTGTTCATTGTGCTGGGTGAAGTAGCTGATGAGTGTTTTCTCCTTTTCCTCCAATCCCAGGAATGCGTTCCTGATTTTTTCCGGCAGTGCGTAACCGTCCACGTTCATCATGCGTGTGTAGTGCATGGTGATGGCCGAACGTATCTCGTCCAGTGTCTTGTTAAGTGAGGATACCCTGAGGTTTTCTTTCTTGTCCGCACTCTGTTTGTTGATGACGGCTCTTCCCGTTTTCGTGTCCCAGTTATCGGGGTGTATATCCAACTTGCTGCTGAATTGCACCTGATCACCGTCCACCGTGATACGTACCATTATTACTACATGACCGTTTTTCTTCGGTTCGTTCTTCTTTAAATAGAAGAGTGTCTTGAATGTCGATTTCATACCGTAACTCCTTTCTTGTTGCAAAGTTAATTTGTTCATTCCGTAACGGCTATGACTTTCGACTGCCAATATTCGACAAATGAGCGACTTACCTATAAATTCGTTACGGTTTTTATCGTAACGGAAAACCGTAACGAATTAGTAACGATTCATCTTCACAGGGTGGCTTTTTGGGGTCAGTCCGAAAACCCTGTGGATATGTTAAATTCACACTGTCAGTTTGCATAATCTAAACATAAAGAATGGTATA
>NZ_JAJKHN010000014.1:0-88801 GCF_020982715.1 Bacteroides sp. 1_1_30 | reverse complement strand
AATAAATGAGATAATTAATTGAATAATAACAATTTAACTAACTGAATCAGCTAGTGATTTCAACTACTGATTCGCATAAATAACTTAATTTTTAATAGAGTATAAAAATATGATTTTACCTATTTATGTATATGGTCAGCCTGTATTGAGAAAGGTTGCAGAGGACATAACACCGGATTATCCGAACCTGAAAGAGTTGATTGAAAACATGTTTGAAACAATGGTGCACGCCGATGGCGTAGGACTGGCTGCTCCGCAGATTGGTTTGCCTATTCGCGTGGTTACTATTACGTTGGATCCGCTTTCGGAGGAGTATCCTGAATTTAAAGACTTCAATAAGGCTTATATCAATCCCCACATTCTGGAAGTCGGGGGCGAAGAAGTGAACATGGAAGAGGGCTGTCTCAGTCTTCCCGGTATTCATGAAACAGTGAAAAGAGGTGATAAAATTCGCGTGAAATATATGGACGAGAATTTTGTGGAGCATGAAGAAGAGGTAGAGGGTTATCTGGCTCGGGTGATGCAGCATGAATTCGATCATTTGGATGGTAAGATGTTTATCGACCATATCTCACCGCTTCGTAAGCAGATGATTAAAGGAAAGCTGAATACGATGTTGAAGGGAAAAGCACGCAGTTCTTATAAGATGAAACAGGTGAAATAAAGATAAAAAACGTTTATATCCCTGTTAAGTAAGCGAAAAGCATTATTTTTGCTTCGTTTACAAGCATAAAATATCAATGGTAAAAAGAATCTTAACAGTTTTATTACTGTTCCCAACGCTGGTGTGTGCTCAGATAAATACGGATCGGGTGATGACTATTGCCCGAAACGCTCTTTATTTTGAGGACTATGTACTTTCTATTCAGTACTTTAACCAGGTTATTAACGCTAAACCTTATCTGTATGAGCCCTATTTCTTCAGGGCATTGGCAAAACTAAATCTGGAGGATTTCCAGGGTGCTGAAACAGACTGTGATGCAGCTATCCAACGCAATCCGTTTGTGGTGGGTGCTTATCAGATTCGTGGTTTGGCAAGGATTCGTCAGAGTAAATTTGATGGAGCGATTGAAGATTACAAGAAAGCATTGCATTATGATCCGGAGAATATTACCTTATGGCATAATCTGACATTATCTCATATCCAGAAGAAAGATTATGATGCTGCGAAAGAGGATTTGGAAAGTTTGCTGAAAGTATCTCCGCGTTATACCCGCGCTTATTTGATGAGGGGGGAAGTGTCCTTGCAACAGAAAGATACGATTGCTGCTTTGAACGACTTCAATAAGGCTCTTGAACTGGATAAATATGATCCGGACGCATGGTCTGCAAGAGCGATCGTTAAATTACAGCAGGCTAAGTATGCGGAAGCTGAAGCGGATCTCAACCGTGCTATTCCTTTGAGCGCTAAGAATGCGGGAAATTATATAAACCGTGCATTGGCACGCTTTCATCAGAATAATTTGAGAGGCGCTATGAGCGATTATGATCTGGCGTTGGATATTGATCCGAATAACTTTATCGGTCATTATAACCGTGGTTTGTTGCGTGCTCGGGTAGGAGATGACAACCGGGCTATTGAAGATTTTGACTTTGTCATCAAGATGGAGCCGGATAATATGATGGCTGTCTTTAACCGTGGATTGCTACGTGCCCAAACGGGTGATTATCGCGGGGCAATACAAGATTACACAACTGTTATCAACCAGTATCCGAACTTCCTTGCCGGATATTACCAGCGTTCGGAAGCTCGCAGAAAGATTGGCGACAAGAAAGGAGCGGAGCAGGACGAGTTTAAAGTCATGAAAGCTCAAATAGATAAGCAGAACGGTGTGACGAATAAAGATGTAGCACAGAATAAGGATAAGGAAAACGAAGAGGAAGGCGGAGAGAAGACCCGTAAGAAATCAGATAAGAATATGAATAACTATCGTAAGATAGTGATTGCCGATGATTCCGAAGCTGAACAACGCTATACAAGTGATTATCGTGGACGTGTGCAGGATAAGAACGTAAATATAAAACTGGAACCGATGTTCGCTTTGACTTATTATGAGAAGATGAGTGACGTGAAGCGTTCGGTGAACTTTCACAAATATATTGAGGGTTTAAACCGTACAGGTATACTTCCGAAACGTCTTCGCATCACGAATATGGAAGCTCCGTTGACGGAAGAACAGGTGAAAGTGCATTTTGCCTTGATCGATACACATACATCGGCTATTGTGGAAGATGATAAGAATGCCTCAAAACGTTTTGCCCGTGCAATTGATTTTTATTTGGTGCAGGACTTCTCGAGTGCGGTCTCTGATTTGACTCAGACAATCTTGCTGGATGGTGATTTCTTCCCGGCATATTTTATGCGTGCATTGATTCGTTGTAAACAGTTGGAATATCAGAAAGCGGAACAAGCTGTCGAAACAGATGTTGTTCCTGGCGATAATAAGCGTAAAGAGATTACCGCAGTAGATTATGAGGTGGTGAGAAAAGATTTGGATAAGGTGATAAATCTGGCTCCGGACTTTGTATATGCATATTATAATCGTGCCAATGTTTCTGCCATGTTGAAAGATTACCGGGCTGCAATTGTCGACTATGATAAGGCGATCGAGCTGAATCCTGATTTTGCAGACGCTTACTTCAATCGTGGACTGACTCATATTTTCTTAGGAAATAATAAGCTGGGTATTTCTGATTTGAGTAAAGCCGGTGAGTTGGGGATTGTTTCTGCTTATAATGTTATCAAACGTTTTACGGATCAATCGGAATAACATTTTTTTGATAAAAAATAGAAAACTCAAAAGATTTAGTTACTTTTGCGTTCAAATTATGAAAATATAACATCATCATATTATGATAAAGATAACATTTCCCGATGGCTCCGTTCGTGAATATAACGAAGGAGTGAACGGTTTACAGATTGCTGAAAGTATCAGCTCGCGTCTGGCACAGGAAGTGCTGGCATGTGGAGTGAACGGCGAGACTTATGATTTAGGACGTCCTATTAATGAAGATGCTAATTTTGTTCTTTATAAATGGGATGATGAAGAAGGTAAACATGCGTTTTGGCATACAAGTGCACATTTGCTGGCGGAAGCTTTGCAGGAACTTTATCCGGGTATCCAGTTTGGTATCGGACCGGCTATCGAGAACGGATTCTACTATGATGTGGATCCGGGTGAAGCTGTGATTAAAGAAAGCGACCTTCCAGCCATTGAAGCTAAAATGTTGGAACTGGCTGCAAAGAAAGAAGAGGTAGTCAGAAAAAGCATCGCAAAGACAGATGCTCTGAAAATGTTTGGCGATCGTGGCGAAACATACAAATGTGAATTGATCTCTGAACTGGAAGACGGACACATTACAACTTATACCCAGGGTGCATTTACTGACCTTTGTCGTGGTCCTCACTTGATGACGACTGCTCCGATCAAGGCTATCAAGTTGACTTCAGTGGCTGGTGCTTACTGGCGTGGTCATGAAGATCGTAAGATGCTGACCCGTATTTATGGTATCACGTTCCCGAAGAAAAAAATGCTGGATGAATATCTGATATTGCTGGAAGAAGCGAAGAAGCGTGACCACCGTAAGATCGGTAAGGAGATGCAGTTGTTTATGTTCTCCGAAACTGTAGGTAAGGGACTTCCTATGTGGTTGCCAAAAGGTACTGCATTGCGTCTGCGTCTGCAAGAGTTCTTGCGTCGTATTCAGACACGTTACGATTATCAGGAAGTAATCACTCCGCCAATTGGTAATAAATTGCTGTATGTGACTTCAGGTCACTATGCAAAATATGGTAAGGATGCATTCCAGCCTATTCATACTCCGGAAGAGGGTGAAGAGTATTTCTTGAAACCAATGAACTGCCCTCACCACTGTGAGATTTACAAGAACTTCCCACGTTCATATAAGGACCTTCCATTGCGTATTGCAGAATTTGGTACGGTTTGTCGTTATGAACAAAGTGGTGAGTTACATGGTTTAACTCGTGTACGTAGCTTTACACAGGATGATGCGCATATCTTCTGCCGTCCGGAACAAGTGAAAGATGAATTCCTTCGTGTGATGGATATCATATCTATCGTGTTCCGTTCTATGGATTTCCAGAATTTTGAAGCACAGATATCCTTGCGTGATAAAGTGAACCGTGAAAAGTACATCGGTAGCGATGATAACTGGGAGAAGGCTGAACAGGCTATTATCGAGGCTTGTGCGGAAAAAGGATTGCCTGCTAAGATTGAGTATGGAGAAGCAGCTTTCTATGGTCCTAAACTTGACTTTATGGTGAAAGACGCTATCGGTCGTCGTTGGCAGCTGGGTACGATTCAGGTTGACTACAACTTGCCGGAACGTTTTGAACTTGAATATATGGGTTCTGACAATCAGAAGCATCGCCCGGTAATGATTCACCGTGCTCCGTTCGGATCAATGGAACGTTTTGTTGCCGTACTGATTGAACATACTGCCGGTAAATTCCCATTGTGGCTGACACCGGAACAGGTAGTTATTCTGCCAATCAGTGAGAAGTTCAATGAATATGCAGAGCAGGTGAAGATGTATCTGAAGATACACGAAATCCGTGCGATTGTAGATGATCGTAACGAGAAGATCGGCCGTAAGATTCGTGATAATGAGATGAAACGTATTCCTTATATGCTGATTGTCGGCGAAAAAGAAGCTGAAAATGGAGAAGTTTCTGTTCGTAGACAAGGCGAAGGTGACAAAGGAACCATGAAATTTGAAGAATTTGCTAAAATTTTGAACGAAGAAGTTCAGAATATGATAAATAAATGGTAACTTTGCAGCCGTTTCAGAATAAAATATTTAGTATAACAATAAAAAGATCAAACTAGGAAGTAAACGTTTTTAATGAAGAATGACACTCTAAAAGGGCAATACAGAATCAATGAACAGATTCGTGCCAAGGAAGTTCGCATAGTAAGCGATGATATTGAACCGAAAGTATATCCAATCTTTCAGGCTCTGAAAATGGCTGAAGAGAGAGAATTGGATTTAGTGGAAATTTCTCCTAATGCTCAACCCCCTGTTTGTCGTATTATTGATTATTCTAAATTTCTTTATCAATTAAAGAAACGCCAGAAGGAACAGAAAGCGAAGCAGGTTAAGGTTAATGTGAAGGAAATCCGTTTCGGACCCCAGACAGACGACCATGATTACAACTTTAAGTTGAAGCATGCTAAAGGATTTTTGGAAGATGGCGATAAGGTGAAGGCTTATGTATTCTTTAAAGGTCGCTCCATCCTTTTCAAGGAGCAAGGTGAAGTGCTTTTGCTTCGTTTTGCAAATGACTTGGAAGACTACGCTAAAGTAGATCAAATGCCGATACTGGAAGGTAAGCGCATGACTATTCAGCTTTCTCCGAAAAAGAAAGAAGCTTCTAAAAAGCCGGCAACAGCTGGAACACCGAAACCTGCTGCTCCTGCACAAAAAGCAGAGAAGCCGGAAACGGGCGAAGAATAAGAAAGGATGCGTAACGCGCAGGTATAGTGCGTTGCCATTATATATTTAATAATTTAAAAACAAGTAAGATGCCAAAGATGAAGACTAACTCCGGTTCTAAAAAAAGGTTTACCCTTACCGGAACAGGTAAAATCAAAAGAAAGCACGCTTTTCACAGTCACATTTTGACTAAGAAAACTAAGAAGAGAAAAAGAAATCTGTGCTACTCTACAACTGTTGATACAACAAATGTAAGCCAGGTTAAGGAACTCTTAGCAATGAAGTAATCAAAAGCGTAAAAGTATTATTAAAGTATTAACCGAATGCATTAGCCTGAAGTTCGCTGCGTGAAGTAGCGGCGCTAACATTCAAAAAAAGTAAAACTATGCCAAGATCAGTAAATCATGTTGCTTCAAAAGCAAGAAGAAAGAAAATTTTGAAATTAACCAGAGGTTACTTTGGTGCAAGAAAGAATGTATGGACCGTAGCTAAAAACACTTGGGAAAAGGGTTTGACTTACGCGTTCCGTGACCGTAGAAATAAGAAAAGAAACTTCCGCGCTCTTTGGATACAACGTATCAACGCTGCTGCACGTCTTGAAGGAATGTCTTATTCTAAATTGATGGGCGGTCTGCACAAAGCCGGTATTGAAATAAACCGTAAGGTTTTGGCTGATTTAGCTATGAATCACCCGGAAGCTTTCAAAGCTGTAGTTGCAAAAGCAAAAGCTGCTTAAGCATCAATAGTTTACGAGTTACAAAGTGTCAGTTACTAAGCTAGTAACTGGCACTTTTCTTTTGTTAGGCAGATGAAAGGGAATAAAAAAAATGTTAGTTGGCAAACAAAATCCTTTTTTTTCTTGTTAGTTTCATGTATTCTTATTACATTTGTGATACAAAAATATTAGCCGTATCGACTGGATCGGGAAACTCTTCAAATTAATCTGATGCACCGAGAAAGCTTCGTTCTTCAATGGCGGGCCACATCCTTCGGGACAGCTTTAAGCCGGTGGATTACAAAGAGGGCGAGCGCTCAAATCTTGTTCTATCAGAGTTTCATCACATCGTCGATGCGGCTTTTTTATATACTTTTCTATGATATTCTATTTCTCCGGTACAGGTAATTCTAAATGGATTGCAAATCAGCTTTCCAAAGAGCAAAAAGAAGAATTGTTTTTTATTCCCGATGCGTTAAAGAACAGAACGTTTGAGTTTTGTTTGCGGAAAGATGAAAAGATCGGTTTTGTATTTCCTGTCTATTCGTGGGCGCCTCCTGCAATCGTACTTAATTTTATTCGGCAACTCTCTTTAAAGGGGTATAAAAGACAATATTTGTTTTTTGTTTGTTCCTGTGGGGATGATACCGGGCTTACGCAGCAGGTGCTGGAGAAGGCTTTGAGTCATAAAGGCTGGAAGTGTCATGCAGGCTTTTCTGTGACTATGCCCAATAATTATGTATTGCTTCCCGGTTTTGACGTAGATAAGAAAGAACTAGAGGAGAAAAAACTGGCAGATGCTATTCCGACTGTCAATCAAATTAATGCTTCAATAAGTAGGAGGGAAGAGTTGTTTCTTTGTCATGAAGGGAGTATTCCTTTTATTAAGACGAGGATTATCAATCCTTTATTTAATCGCTTTCAGATGTCTCCCGAGAATTTTTATACTACGGATGCTTGTATTGGATGTAGGCGTTGTGAGAAGAGTTGTCCGGTAGGGAATATTATGATGATGGGCAGAAAGCCTGTTTGGGGGATGGATTGCACCTCATGCCTGGCATGTTATCATGTTTGTCCGCAGCATGCGGTGCAATATGGGAAAAGAACGAAAGATAAAGGGCAGTATTTCAATCCTAATTAATCCACTCGCCAATTAATCTACTCGTCTTTGATTTTAATGCAGCAATTGGATAAATCTTCAATGATAGCCAGGCTTTCTACTCTGACGCCTTGCTCCTCAAGTTTTTTACGCCCATTTTGGAAGGCTTTTTCAATAATGAATCCCATTCCTACCAAATTTGCTCCGGATTGCTTGATGAGGTCGATAATGCCTAATGCGGCATTGCCATACGCGAGGAAGTCATCCACGAAAAGAACATTGTCATTTGGAGTGAGGAAATCGGCACTGATAACGACTTCATAATCACGATCTTTAGTGAATGAGTGCACAGTGGTGCTTAGTGCATTCTGGATGGTTTTAGGAGACTTTTTCTTTGCAAATACAACTGGTAAATCCATTAGGTAGCCTGTCATGATAGCCGGGGCGATGCCGCTGGCTTCGATTGTCATAATCTTATTTACGTTTGTGGCTGCAAAACGACGGACAAACTCGACTCCGATTGATTTCATCAGGACAGGGTCCATTTGATGATTAATAAAACCGTCTACTTTCAGGATACCTCCTTCGTAGCATTTTCCGTCTTGCAGAATTCTTTTTTTAAGTAATTGCATGCTGTATGATATTAATTAATAATGTGCTAATATTCCATCCCGCATGGTGAAAACGGCGGTTGGTATATTAGCACATGGATATTTGAATCGTTACTTGTTGTCTCTTAAGTCTTTCACCCGGACGGCTTTTCCTTCGCTTTGAGGGAGAGAGCCTTTCTTTACCAGTTTAACTTTAGGAGTCACCAATATTTCATCCTTCAATTGGCGGGTAATATCCTTGCGGATTTTCTCCAGTTCAATATAATTGTCGGTAGAAAGGTCGCTTAATTCTACTTCGACGATCATTTCGTCTTGGTTGTTGACAGTTTCCAGCGTAATCAGGTAGTTGCTGCCTAATTCGGGGAATTGTACGAGAATCTTTTCTACCTGCATCGGGAAGATGTTTACTCCCTTGATAATGAACATATCATCACTGCGGCCTTTGATACGGTCGATGCGGATATGGGTACGGCCACATGGGCATTTTCCGGGAAGAATACGGGTTAAATCGCGGGTACGATAGCGAATTAACGGCATCATTTCACGATCGAGAGTCGTAAGTACTAATTCTCCGATTTCTCCTTCCGGAACGGGTTCGCCTGTTTCCGGATCGATAATTTCTACCAGGTAGCAGTCTTCCCAGAAGTGCATTCCATTCTGTTCCTGACATTCGAAGGCAACACCGGGGCCGTTCATTTCTGTCATACCGAAGCTGTTGTATGCTTTTACGCCCAGCATCTTTTCTATTTTCCGGCGTTGTTCGTCGGTGTGGGGTTCGGCACCGATAACCAGGGTTTTCAGTGTGGTTCCTTTGGGATCGAGACCTTCTTCCTGGAAGACTTCTGCAAGGCGGATGGCATAGCTGGGGATAGCATGTAAAGCGGTAGTCTTAAAGTCGTTGATGAATTTAATCTGTCGTTTACTGTTTCCTGCAGCGGCAGGGACTGTCAGGCAGCCCAAGCGTTCTGCACCGTATTGGAAGCCTAAGCCTCCTGTAAACATACCGTATCCGGAGCTGTTTTGGAAAACGTCAGTCTTGCGTATTCCTACTGCATACAGACAGCGGGCTACCAGGTTGGCCCAGGAATCGAGGTCGTGTTGTGAGTGAACGATAACAGTCGGGTTTCCGGTGGTACCACTGGAAGAGTGAATACGTACACCATCATTGCTCATATCACCTGCCACCAGTCCGAACGGGTAGTGGGCGCGCATGTCAGATTTGGTAGTGAAAGGTACTTTGCGGATATCATCCAATGACTGTATGCTATCTGCCGTGATGCCATGTTTGTTGAAAACTTCTTTGTAATATGGAGCGTTCGCAGCTATATTGATTGTTTTTTTAAGCCGTTGAAGCTGCAATTCCTGCAACTTCTCCCGGCTCATGGTTTCTAATTCTTCTTCCCAGTATTGTGTACTCATGGTAATGCCTTTTATTGCATCAGCTTTTCCGCAATTTCTTTGCCGGCTGCCAATGCTTTAAGATTCATTTCTACAATTGCTTCTCCCTTACGCTGGAAGATTTCACGGATGCTGTCTTGCACTTTTTCGTAATCAATGCCCAGGAATGGGATTGTTGCTCCCAGTAAGACAATGTTGGCAACGCGGGCGGAGCCTACTTCTTTTGCCACTTTGTCTACGTTCAATACTATCTTATGAGGCAGTTTGTTGATTTCTGCCATCACTTTGTCTGTTTCCGGATAATTGGGGATGTTGACAAACGGAGTTTCGTTAGTCACCAACCAGCCGGTAGGGCTAAGGTAGGGGAGGTAACGCAATCCTTCCATCGGTTCCAATGAGATGATGAGATCACATTTGCCTGATGGGATCAGGTCTGAAGCAATCGGCTGGTCGCTGATACGGAGATTGGATTGAACATCTCCTCCGCGTTGGCTCATTCCGTGCACTTCCGCTTGTTTCATGTATAATCCTTCTTTCAAGGCAGCTTTGCCGATTACTGTGGCAATGGACAGAATTCCCTGTCCGCCGACTCCTGATAATATAATGTCTTTTTTCATGGCTTACTTACTTCTTTTTTTGCGTGCTAATGTCTGGATACACTCTCTGCGTGGGATAATGACAGATACACCACGATATTCGATTTCTTCGCGAATGATTTGCTTCATTTCCTCATAGTTTTTCTTCAATGGAATAACTACACGGATATGGGCCGGATCTACTCCGATACCTGCACAGATCGCTTCGATGCGTCCGGTTCCGGCAGAGTCCTGTCCACCTGTCATGGCCGTGGTTTCATTGTCGGAGATGACGATAGTTACACTGGCGTTCTCGTTCACGCAATCTAACAGTCCGGTCATTCCGGAATGGGTGAATGTTGAATCGCCGATGACAGCTACGGCCGGGAAAAGACCTCCGTCAGCGGCACCTTTTGCCATCGTAATGGAAGCACCCATGTCCACACATGAGTTAATTGCATTGAAAGGAGCATTTGCGCCTAATGTGTAACAGCCGATGTCGCTAAATACTTTATGGGATGGATATTCTTCTTTCAGAACTTCGGTCAGCGTGATATACATATCGCGGTGTCCGCAGCCTTCGCAAAGTGCAGGCGGGCGCATTTCTACAACAGAAGGAATACCGAATTCCGATTTATTCTCTTTACCTACGGCACGGGCTACAGAGTCCGGATTTAACTCTCCGTCCTGTGACAGAGTACCGTCGAGGCGTCCTTTTACTTTAACGCCGATACCCAGATAGCCTTTCAATTGTTTTTCTACAAAGGGTTGTCCGTCTTCCAGAACTAGGATTTCGTCACAAGACTCGATCAATTGATGCAATTGTTTTTTAGGCAATGGATATTGGCCGATCTTGAGTACCGGATATTCGCAACCTTCCGGATAGTTTTCCATCAGATAATTGTAACCGATACCACAAGCTACGATTCCCAGCTTTTTGTTAGGACCGTCTGTGTATTTATTATAAGGTGATTCTTCTGAAGCTTTGATAAATTCGTCTTGGCGGGCAAGCAATACTTTGTAGCGTTTGCGGGCATTTCCCGGCAACAAGATGAACTGACGCGGATCTTCGCTGAAAGAGATGCTGTTCTGCGGCTTTTGCTCTTTGCGTTCTACTCCTGAACGGGAGTGTGCCAGGCGGGTTACCATACGCATCAGGATCGGTTCGCCTAGCTTTTCAGAGAATTCGAAGCCACTGTATACCATATCATACGCTTCCTGCTGATTGCTTGGTTCGTACATCGGTATCAGTGAGAAGTCTCCGTAGAAACGGCTGTCCTGTTCGTTCTGCGAGGAGTGCATACTGGGATCGTCTGCGGCTATCACAATCAATCCGCCTTTCACGCCTGTGATGGCAGAGTTGACAAAACAGTCGGCAGCTACATTCATACCTACGTGCTTCATACAAACTAATGCCCGTTTACCTACGAAAGACATACCCAACGCAGCTTCCATCGCTGTTTTTTCATTGGCACACCAACGGTTGTGTATATTCTGTTCGGTCGTTATAGGGGCCATTTGAATATATTCCGTAATTTCAGTTGAAGGAGTACCCGGATAGGCATAAACGCCTGAAAGTCCGGCATCCAGTGCAGCTTGTGCAATGGCTTCATCGCCAAGTAAGAGTTGCTTGCTCATATCTATTTCTTTTATTTAGTGTTGATCACAGTTTGTTAATCTATCGGGCAAAGATAGGCTTTTCCGTTCGTTTTATCACAAATTTACTTGAAAATCTTTCTTTCATTCAGGGCTTTCCAGTATTTTCTTGCATTTGCCATGTGGTCGGCGTAATTGGAGGCAAAGTTGTGAGTTCCGGAAAAATCTTCTTTGGCACACATGTAGATATAGTTATGTTTGGTATAGTTCAACACGCTATCTATTCCCTTTTTAGAAGGAATACGGATGGGACCCGGAGGTAATCCGGTATTTATATAGGTATTATAGGGAGAATTGACTTTTAAATGTTCGTTGGTAATTCGGCGCAGACCAAAGTCCTGCAGGGAAAATTTGATGGTGGGATCTGCTTGTAAGGGCATATCTTGATGTAACCGGTTGATATACAATCCGGCTACCATTGGCTTTTCTTCGTTGTTGTTGGTTTCTTCTTCAACGATGGAAGCAAGAGTGCTGACTTCTTCCGGTGTCATGCCGATGGCGGTAGCTTGTGACAGGCGATCTTTATTCCAGAAGCGTTCGTGTTCGTCCTTCATTCGTTTGAAGAATTCGTCTACGCTCATATCCCAATATACCTGATAGGTTTCCGGTATGAAGAGGCTGGGGAGTGTTATGCTGGTATATCCCATTTGCGCTTGGAAAGTAGAGTCGAACAGTTGGCTCGCGATTTCGGCAGAGTCTATCATGAGTTGCTTGCCGACGCTTCGCGCCAATCGGTCTAATGTCCGGACGCTTCCGATAGTAAGGTTCATAGGCTCCTGATAACCTCTGGAAAAACGGCTATATACATGATAAACATTGTCATTGGGGCGAATGGCATAACGACCGGTATGGATATTCTGATCGAAATCCTTGTATTTTGCCATCCACTGGAATCCGGTGAACTTATTGACATGCCCGAATTCTTTTATTTTATGGTAGATAGAATCGGCAGTATCATCCCGGTCTACATAAATATATACGGTTTTAGGTGGGTGAAATTGGGGGGCAAACAGATAATAATAAAAGGTGCCTCCGGCAACTGCACAAAGGAGGAATGCTCCGATTAGAATTGATAGTAGAATATTTCTCTTTTTTTTCTTCATCTTTTGAGGTGTATTTAAAAAGTTCGTCAAAGATAAAAAGAATTTGGATAGGAGTGTTCTCTTTTTAGGATGAATCATAAGGCGACTACATCAAAAGTATATTTCTTTCGGTGCGATTGTGAATTCATTCTTTCACGTTACGTCTGCCTTGCTTGATTTATTCAGCTGCTTATTGTGTCTCTTTGTTTTCATTGTGATTATCTTTTTGTTTCCAGAGTAGTTCCATTATTCCCATATATTGTGGGACTATTTTCCCGCAATATATGGGAATGTTTTCTCATAAAATAAGAGAATACTTTCCCACAATATGTGGGAATAAGACAATCTCTTGACGTTACAATGGGAAACCTTGAGAGTAATACAACAACTCCCTTTTATTGAAGTGAGAGTCTGTTTGTAACTAGAATGCCATTGGCACAAGGAAATGAATTCATTTCAGAGAAACGAGTTTTGCTACTTAATTAGGCCATAGGGAGTAATTAATATCTGCTTCTATTTTGTTTTCTATCTCATCGGGCAGAGGTGCGAAGAAATCCATGTTAGTCAGGCTCTCGATGCTATCTATTGTTACCGCATAGGATGATAGAGGTTCTACTGCCTGCTCATTATTGAATAAGAAACCGATAGCTCGCATCGGCTTGACAAAAGGAGAAAGGACTACTTTAAAAAACTTTTGAGGTACTACGACTTTATTCTTTCCGATTGTTTTGGGATGTTTTTCAATAATAGGGCCACCTATAATAATGATGGCGCTGTCTGCTATGGCCCAATTCCGGATCTTTTCTTCCAGATTTTTCCATCCTCTTCTGTTTAGTTGTGGATGTTGCGGACACATATTGCTGAAATAAAATGATTCTTTCATGGCTTCAGGACTCCATTTCATATCTGCTGCGGGAGCCATATGACCTTTGTCATATCCTGAACGGGTATAGTCGGCATTTGTGGCAATTGGCCCTGTCACTAATGGATCGGCAATAAAGCGATTACCTCTTTTTTCTTTTCCTTTGGTTTCTTCCCTGGTTAATTCGTAAGAAACCCAGTTGGGAATTTTTAAATCTTTGTTATATGATACCGTATATCCGCTATGGCGGATGATTTGTTCTTGCCGGGGAACTAGTGATACAGGTGTCTCCAGATCTTTACCGGGTGGAATTTGAAAGGAAGTATCGGTTTGCGGTTCGTTATTTTTCTGGATATTAATCTGCTGGCAATACAAATAAACACCAAAAAGAATAGGAATGAGCACAATAATGGCGATGATACATCCTAATCTATTATTAGAGTGTGATTTCTTTTTGAATAGTTTTCTGTTTTTACCTTTTTTATTTCGATTCATTGATTGGCTGGTGATGACAGGTTTGTTTTATTCTTCTTTTCTCATGCTGAATTCGCAACCGCAATATTGTTGGTTGTAAAAGTTATATTCTTTAATGATGGCAATACGTCGTTCGCTAAGTCCCCCTTTCCGCCAATTCTGTTCCCAGTATGTAACATCCGGGTAAAAGGCGGTAGCATATTGTCCGGCTTCATTGATCTGCTCCAGACTTTTCCAACGGCTGGAGGCAAGTGTCGTGGTAATTACAGAGAAACCATGTTCGTGTGCGTAACGGGCTGTCTCCAATAAACGCAGTTTAAAACAACGCAGGCAACGTCCTCCTCTTTCAGGTTCCTGCTCCATTCCTATTATGTGACATCGCCAGTTTTCATGATCGTAATCAGCATCTATAATCTCCAATCCCAATGATTGGGCATAGCGCGTACATTCTTCTTTTCTTATCATATACTCTTCCTGCGGATAAATATTAGGATTGCAATAATAAATGACGGGGGTGATATGATGTTGCATCATACATTCAATAATGGCTGATGAACAAGGAGCACAACAAGTATGAAGCAAGACTTTATCGGCTCCTCCCGGAACTTCGAGTTGGAATTTCTTTTTCATGCTGTAAAGTTAGTACATATTTACGATACGAGTCAATGGTTTATGTTTTATTCAGAATAGTTTTTTTAGTATCTTTGTCCACTCAAGTTTATAACAGATCAATAATGAATGAATTAAATTGCGGGCAAGAAGAGCAATATGCAGGCCCGGAGAAGAAAAAAAGTACCTCGAAAATTGTAAAGAGAACTTTAGTTGTGGCTGCATTAGCTTTGGCGGTATATGTTGTATATTCCGTAGTTTATTTATTTGTTTCGCCTGATCGTAATATTCAGCAAATCTATCTGGTTCCTGAAGATGCTGCGTTTATCATTCAATCATCGGCTCCGATTGAAGATTGGGAAAAGTTTAGTGGAAGTGAAACATGGCAATGTCTGAAGAAAGCGAAATCTTTCGAGGAAGTAACGGAGAGTGTAGAGAAGCTCGATTCGGTAGTCAAAAGTAATAAAGTGTTGTTGTCGCTTGTTGGTGAACGGGATATGCTTATTTCGCTTCACAAGACTCGTGCCACAAAGTGGGATTTTCTGCTGATTCTGGATATGCAGAAAACATCGAAAATGGATTTGTTGAAAGACCAGGTGGAAACCGTATTGGTCATGAGTGGCTTTACTGTCACCAACCGGATGCATAACGGTATTAATATCCTTGAAATGCGTGATTCTGAAACAAGGGATATTTTCTATATTGCTTTTGTGGATAATCATTTGGTAGGATCTTATACGTCCGGGCTTGTCGAATCGGCTATTGATTCGCGTAATAAACCCAAAATCGGACTCGACCAGTCTTTTATTGAAACGGAGAAGTTGGTTTCCGGTAAGGGGCTTGTCAGAGTCTTTATTAATTATGCGCGCGTACCTCAATTCATGTCTATTTATCTGGGGGCAAGAAACGAATACATTGATCTGTTTAGCAATTCTATGAATTTTGCCGGACTTTACCTAAATACGGATAAGGAGCGGATGGAAGTGAAAGGGTATACGTTGAGAAAAGATTCTGCCGATCCTTATGTCACTGCTTTATTGAATTCGGGAAAACATAAAATGAAAGCGCATGAGATTCTGTCCGGGCGGACGGCTCTTTATACCAATATAGGTTTCAACAACCCGGTAACTTTTGTAAAAGAGCTGGAGAATGCGATGTCGGTTCATAATAAACAATTGTATGATTCTTATCAAAGTTCCCGGAAAAAGATTGAAGGGCTATTCGGGATATCTTTGGAAGAAAACTTTTTGAGTTGGATGTCGGGAGAATTTGCTATTACGCAATCCGAACCGGGGTTGTTGGGACATGACCCAGAACTAATTCTGGCTATCAGAGCTAAAAGTATAAAAGATGCCCGTAAGAACATGGAATTAATAGAAAAGAAGATTAAGCGGCGCAGTCCGGTTAAGATAAAGACGGTTAATTATAAAGATTTCGAGATTAATTACGTCGAAATGAAAGGCTTTTTCCGCCTGTTCTTTGGAAAACTATTTGATAAATTTGAAAAGCCATATTATACTTATGTCGATGATTATGTAGTTTTTAGTAATAAGGCTGCATCTTTGCTCTCTTTTGTGGAAGATTACGAGCAGAAGAATTTATTGAAAAATAATCCGGGATTTGAAAATGCGCTTTCCTATTTAAAGTCAAGTTCTACCATTTTCTTATATACGGATGTGCACAAGTTTTATTCCCAACTGAAACCTATGATGAATCCTGCCACATGGAATGAAATACAATCCAATAAAGATATTCTGTATTCGTTTCCTTACTGGACTATGCAGGTTATAGGAGATGGACGGTCAGCTTCTTTGCAATATGTGATGGATTACAGTCCATATCAACCGGAGGAGGTTGTTGCCGTTGCTGCCGATGAAGATGATGAGGAAATGAACGAAGATGCTGAAACTGAAAAAGAACAGATGAGCGAATTGAAGCGTTTCTATGTCGAAAAGTTTGAAGGAAACGTTTTGAGGGAGTTTTATCCGGAGGGAGCGTTGAAGAGTGAAGTGGAAGTAAAGGAAGGAAAACGTCACGGTCGTTACCGTGAATATTATGAAGATGGGACATTGAAGCTTCGTGGAAAGTATGCAAATAATAAACCGAAGGGTACATGGAAGTACTATACCGAGGACGGGAAATTTGAACGCAAAGAAAAGTTCTAGATTACGTCAACAAAAGTTGATTTAAAAATTATGCTCAAAAAATAATCGGATTCTTTTTGTTTTCTCAAATAAAGCTGTAATTTTGCACGCCGTAAACGAGAGACAAACGCCGCTATAGCTCAGTTGGTAGAGCAACGCATTCGTAACGCGTAGGTCGCCAGTTCAAGTCTGGCTAGCGGCTCTCAAATTAGAACGCTGATTATTAATTAATAATCAGCGTTCTAATTTTTACAGGATTCCCTATTCTTATTTTAAAAGGGAAATCCTGCGTATGTAATAGATGTGAAATATAAAAATGTAATCTATGTTGAGTCGTATTATTGTTTTAGTGGTTGCCGGAGTAGCCGTAGTCTATATCGTTCGCTTTATAGATAACTTTTTCTCCCAGCGTAGAAGATAAAACTAGCTTTCAAACATTCTGCTGCGTGCGAGCATACAAGCGCCAACGATGCCGGCTTTGTCTTTCAGCTTAGATGTGATGATGGCTGAATCTTTATTAACCAGATTTAGAGAGTACTTGCGTACGGCTGTTTTTATGGGCTGGGTGATATAATCACCGGTTAAAGATAAAGTTCCACCTATAATGACCAGTTCCGGGTTGAAGATATTGATTAGCCCGGCGATCTGTTTGCCTAGTTTCTGTCCGATTTCTTCTACAATTTCAATGCAAAGCAGGTCTTCTTTATTCACAGCGGCAATGATCTCATCAAGAGTGATCGGGTTTTCCTCTGTGGCGATTCGTGTAGATAGAATGGAACTTTCCCCACTTTGAATACGCTCTAATAAGATACGATGAAGTGCCGATCCGGAAGCTTCCGTCTCCAAGCAACCTTTTTTTCCGCAATGGCAGATTATCTCATTATCATAAGCACTCATGTGTCCAAATTCACCGGAGAATCCGGATTTCCCGGTATAAATCTTACCATCAATAATAATTCCGATACCTACTCCCCAGCTTACATTCACAAAAATGATATCTTTTTCTCCTTTTACGCAGCCTTGCATATATTCGCCATAAGTCATGGCACGCGTGTCATTATCAATGGTTACTTTATATCCCAATTTTTCGGATAATACATCCGCCAACGGCCTTTCCTCAAAATTGAATTGACTGAAGCTATACCCTGATTCAGGATTTACACGTCCCGACACATTTACATTAATATTTAAGATCTTTTCTTTATTAATAGTGAGCTTTTTTATAAAATTAAGAATATGCTTGCATAACTCATTCATCCCTTCGATTGAGTTCTCAAACTTATAAGGTATATTCATTTTTAATTCTACCATATCACCTTTGAAATTTATCAGTCCGATATTGACGGCGAATCTTTTGATGTCTACACCCAAAAAGTAACCGGATTCCGGATTAAGCCCATAGAGGTTGGGATGGCGTCCGCCACTAGTCTCCAATTTGCCATAATCATTAATATATCCGTCATCACACATTTCACCGATAAATTTGGTGACGGTTGGTACACTTAAATCCAGCTCTTTTGAAAGATCGGGAATTGTGGAACTTCCATTATATATATAATGTGTAATAATCCTCTTTTTGACGAGAGCACTTTTAGAGCCCTTTTCTATTTCTTTCAAGAATTGTTGGTTCATAACTATGCATATTTGGTAATTCACACAAAGATAATTAATTTTTTTATTAATACGTGGTTTTGAAGCCTTGAAAATTAGAATATCTTGAATGTTATATTTCCTATATACTATGTAATGGATTTATATATAGGATAATGTAGCTATGGATGATTGTGGATATAATAAATGAAAGAAGACGATTTGTGAGGTAATTCCCCCTTCTATTAATTAATAATGCAAGAAATAATGATTTTATTAATAAAATATTTTATTATCTATTGTTTATTTAATAAATATAGCTATATTTGTGCCGTGATATTATTAATAAAACTCTATATCCTTAAATGAATTTAGTATGAGAAACTATTTTTTAGGTCTGTGTTTATTATTTGCTTTGTGTTTTACAGCATGCTCTCATTCGGATGATTCTGTTGATGTGCTAATTATTGGTGGAGGTGCCAGTGGAGTGACTGCTGGTATTCAGTCTGCTCGAATGGGGGCTGCAACATTGATAGTAGAAGAAACAGAATGGCTGGGTGGAATGCTTACATCTGCAGGTGTAAGTGCTGTTGACGGAAACTATGATTTACCGGCAGGTTTGTTTGGTGAGTTTCGCGAACATTTGGCAGATTATTATGGTGGACTTGATTCTCTAAAAACCGGTTGGGTGAGTGCAGTGTTGTTTGAACCTTCAGTCGGAAATAAAATTTTCCATGAAATGGTTGACGCGGAGAAAAATCTAAAAGTATGGCATAATGCTACCTTGGTAAAGCTGGAAAGAGAGAAAGATGTTTGGATTGCTCAAATTCAGATGAAAGATAATACAATCAAAAAAATACATGCTAAAATATTGATTGATGGTACTGAATTGGGGGATATAGCAAAAATGTGCGGGGTGAAATATGATGTTGGTATGGAAAGCCGTCATGATACAAAAGAAGATATCGCTCCGGAAGAGAAAAATAATATAGTTCAGGATATTACATACGTAGCAATCTTGAAAGATTATGGTAAAGATGTGACTATTCCTTGTCCTGAAGGATATAATAAGGATGAATTTGCTTGTGCTTGTGCCAGTCATGTTTGTATCACGCCTAAAGAACCGGATCGTGTATGGTCTAAAGACATGATGATAACTTATGGAAAACTTCCTAATAATAAATACATGATTAATTGGCCGATAGAAGGCAATGATTATTATGTAAACTTGATTGAAATGACCCGTGAGGAACGTGAAGAAGCCTTGAAATATGCAAAACATTATACGATGTGTTTCGTTTATTTTCTGCAACATGAATTAGGTTTTAATACATTGGGCTTGGCTGACGATGAATATCCTACAGCCGACAAATTGCCATTTATTCCTTACCATAGAGAGTCTAGGAGAATCCATGGGCTAGTACGTTTTGATTTAAATCATGCTTGTGAACCGTTCAGGCAGTCTCAACCTCTTTATCGTACTTGTATTGCCGTGGGGAATTATCCTGTGGACCATCATCATACGCGTTATCATGGATATGAAGAGTTGCCTAATCTTTATTTTCATCCGATACCGTCATACGGTTTACCTTTAGGAACTTTGATTCCGAAAGATGTTGAAGGATTGATTGTTGCTGAAAAATCAATATCTGTTTCTAATATAATTAATGGTACCACTCGTTTGCAGCCGATGGTTATGCAGATCGGGCAGGCAGCGGGAGCATTGGCAGCTCTTGCGGTGAAAGAAGGTAAAAACATAAGAGAAGTATCTGTTCGGGAAGTACAAAATGCGATTTTGGATGGAAAAGGATATTTATTGCCTTATTTAGATGTTGAGTTAGATCACCCAATGTTTAAGTCACTACAACGTATCGGCTCTACAGGTATATTAAAAGGTATAGGTAAAAGTGTTGACTGGTCAAATCAAATGTGGTTCAGAGCGGATACATTATTATTGGCAAATGAGTTGAAAGGATTGGGTGATGTTTATCCTTTTGTCAATAAGCAAGTATTCGAAGGTAATAATACCATATCAATTCAGAAAGCTACAGAGCTAATAGGAGAGATTGCAGAAAAAGAAGGTATTGAGATGAAAGAGGGTAGGGTAGAAGAGATATGGAATGAATTTGAATTGAAGGACTTTGATATGAATCGAGACATCCTACGAAGTGAAATGGCAATTTTGATTGATCAGATATTAGATCCTTTCAATAATAAAAAAGTAGATATTACAGGACAATATATTCAATAGGTAATAATAATATAAGTGTTAACTGCTGTTTTAATTAAACTAATATGAAAACATTAGATCGAAGAGACTTTCTAAAAAAAGCCACATTGGCTGGCGCGTCAGCCTTGACTGTACCAACTTTGTTTGAATCTTGTACTTCAAAAGCTAGTGCCAGTACAGTAGTGGCAACTGATGGTTTGGAAAGTAAACTCATTGTTCCTAAAAACAATGGCTTAAAAATTACCGGAACTTTTTTGGATGAAATATCACATGATATTCCACATCAGAACTGGGGTGAGAAAGAATGGGACTTGGATTTTCAGCACATGAAAAATATAGGAATTGATACGGTAATAATGATCCGTTCTGGTTATCGTAAGTTTGTCACTTTTCCTTCTCCTTATTTATTGAAGAAAGGTTGTTATATGCCTTCTGTTGACTTGGTGGATATGTTTTTACGTTTAGCTGAAAAGTATGGAATGAAATTCTATTTTGGACTATACGATTCGGGTAAATACTGGGACACAGGGGATATGACCTGGGAAGTGGAAGATAACAAATATGTAATTGATGAAGTTTGGGAAAATTATGGTTCCAAGTATAAAAGTTTTGGAGGATGGTATATCAGTGGTGAAATAAGCCGGGCAACGAAAGGGGCGATTGGTGCTTTCCATGCATTAGGAAAACAATGTAAGGATATATCTAATGGATTACCGACTTTTATATCGCCTTGGATTGATGGCAAAAAAGCAATCATGGGAACGACAAAAATGACTAAAGAAGATGCCGTTTCTGTACAACAACACGAAAAAGAATGGGATGAAATTTTTGATGGAATTCATGATGTGGTAGATGCATGTGCATTTCAAGATGGGCATATTGATTATGACGAATTGGATGCGTTCTTTTCTGTCAATAAAAAATTAGCAGACAAGTATGGTATGCAATGTTGGACAAATGCCGAATCTTTTGACCGTGATATGCCAATTCGTTTTCTACCCATTAAGTTTGATAAACTTCGGATGAAGTTGGAAGCAGCCAAACGTGCCGGATATGATAAGGCTATTACTTTTGAATTTTCTCATTTTATGAGTCCACAATCAGCCTACCTGCAAGCAGGTCATTTATATGACAGATATAAAGAATATTTTGAAATAAAATAAATGTTATGAAGTCTACAATCAATTTTGGTTATCTTATATTCCTTTCTGTTGTGGCAGCATTGGGAGGCTTTTTGTTCGGATATGATACCGCAGTTATATCGGGAACAATTGCCCAAGTGACTCAACTTTTTCAATTAGATGCACTGCAACAGGGATGGTATGTAGGATGTGCTTTAGTAGGCTCTATCGTAGGTGTTCTTTTTGCTGGAATCTTAAGCGATAAGTTAGGAAGAAAACTTACGATGGTTATTTCAGCCGTATTGTTCTCTACATCAGCTTTGGGGTGTGCACTATCTGCCGATTTTACTCAATTGGTGATCTATCGGATAATAGGTGGAGTAGGGATAGGGGTTGTTTCCATTGTTTCTCCTCTTTATATATCTGAAGTAGCCGTGGCACAGTATAGAGGACGCCTAGTGTCATTGTATCAGTTGGCTGTAACAGTCGGTTTCTTAGGAGCTTATTTAGTTAACTATCAATTATTGGCATGGGCGGAGAGTGGTACGCAATTGAGTGTGGATTGGTTGAATAAAGTATTTATAACTGAAGTATGGAGAGGTATGTTGGGTATGGAAACATTGCCAGCAATCTTATTCTTCATAATCATATTCTTTATTCCGGAAAGTCCTCGCTGGTTAATCGTGCGTGGAAAGGAATTGAAGGCTGTAAATATATTAGAAAAAATATATAATTCAATTACAGAAGCGAAAAGTCAATTAAAAGAAACGAAATCTGTACTGACCTCTGAAACGAGATCGGAATGGTCGTTATTAATGAAGCCTGGAATCTTCAAAGCTGTTATTATCGGTGTTTGTATTGCCATTTTAGGGCAATTTATGGGAGTGAATGCAGTGCTCTATTACGGCCCTTCTATTTTTGAAAATGCAGGACTTTCAGGTGGCGATTCTCTTTTTTACCAAGTTCTGGTAGGACTAGTCAATACTTTGACCACGGTTCTGGCTCTTGTCATCATCGATAAGGTGGGCCGCAAGAAGCTGGTATATTACGGAGTTTCGGGCATGGTGCTCTCTCTGGTCCTTATCGGTCTTTACTTCCTCTTCGGAGATTCCCTAGGAGTATCCAGCCTCTTCCTGCTTGTTTTCTTCCTGTTCTATGTATTCTGCTGTGCCGTATCCATCTGTGCCGTGGTGTTTGTACTCCTCTCGGAGATGTATCCCACCAAGGTTCGCGGACTGGCCATGTCGATAGCAGGATTCGCCCTGTGGATCGGAACGTACCTGATCGGACAGTTAACCCCCTGGATGCTCCAGAATCTTACCCCCGCCGGAACATTCTTCCTGTTCGCCCTCATGTGCGTGCCGTATATGCTGATTGTCTGGAAACTCGTGCCGGAGACTACCGGGAAGTCGCTGGAGGAGATTGAAAGATATTGGACCCGTTCGGAATAGTAAAACAAAAAGACCTTAATAACTTAATAATAAAAGATGTATGGATTTTAAGAAACTGGCAAATCAATACAAGGATGAACTCTTGGATAATGTTCTTCCTTTCTGGCTTGAAAACTCACAAGATCATGAATATGGAGGCTACTTCACCTGTTTGGATCGTGAAGGAAGAGTTTTCGATACAGATAAATTTATCTGGCTGCAAGGCCGCGAAGTGTGGATGTTCTCTATGCTTTACAATAAAGTGGAAAAACGTAAGGAATGGCTGGATTGTGCCGTTCAAGGTGGTGAGTTTTTAAAAAAATATGGACATGATGGAGACTATAACTGGTATTTTTCCCTTGACCGTTTGGGTAGACCATTGGTAGAACCATACAATATCTTTTCATATACATTCGCTGCCATGGCTTTCGGGCAATTAAGCCTTGCAACCGGTAATCAGGAATATGCTGACATTGCTAAGAAAACCTTCGATATTATCCTTTCCAAAGTAGATAATCCGAAAGGTAAATGGAATAAACTTCATCCGGGCACTCGTAATCTAAAAAATTTTGCCCTGCCGATGATACTATGCAATCTTGCTATGGAAATTGAGCATATTTTAGGCAAGGACTATTTGGAACAAGCGATGGATACTTGTATTCATGAAGTTATGTCTGTTTTCTATCGTCCCGAACTTGGTGGTATCATTGTTGAGAATGTAGATGTGAATGGTAATCTGATAGATTGCTTTGAAGGACGGCAGATTACCCCTGGCCATGCGATTGAAGCCATGTGGTTTATAATGGATTTAGGGAAACGCCTAAACCGTCCGGAATTAATCGAAAAGGCTAAGAACATCACTCTTACAATGCTTGAATATGGTTGGGATAAAGAATATGGAGGTATCTACTATTTTATGGACCGTAACGGTTGTCCTCCCCAACAACTGGAATGGGACCAGAAACTCTGGTGGGTGCATATTGAAACACTCATATCTCTTCTGAAGAGTTATCAATTGACCGGAGATAACCAATGTCTGGAATGGTTTGAAAAAGTACACGATTATACATGGACCCATTTTAAAGATAAAGAGCATCCCGAATGGTATGGATACTTAAACCGGAGAGGTGAAGTGCTACTACCATTGAAAGGAGGAAAATGGAAAGGATGTTTCCATGTACCAAGAGGGTTATATCAATGCTGGAAAGTATTGGAACAGCTATAAACAATAACGGATATGTTAACCAATCTATATTAATAATCTAAAAATTAATTCTATGACAGAGTTTAACTCAAAAATCAAGAAGAACTCTCGTATATTGAAAATATTTATGTTTTCAATCTGCGCGCTATTTGCATGTGCTATCAGTAGTCATGCACAGAGTTTAGTGAAAGGAACTGTTACTGATGGTATAGGAGAACCGCTACCAGGAGTAAGTGTTGTCGTAAAAGGAACTACTAATGGCACTATTACAGATGTAAATGGAAAATATAGCATTCAGGCCACCGCAAAAGACATTTTATCATTCTCATATGTTGGAATGTCAGATCAGGAAATAAAGGTAGCAGGTCAGACGACCATTAATGTGGTTATGAAAGATGATGTGGCAGCTTTGGATGAAGTGATTGTGGTAGGATATGGTACTGCCAAGAAGCAATCTTTAACCGGGGCCGTATCTGCGGTGAAAGGCGACGAACTGCTGAAAGCACCGGCAACCAATGTGTCGAGTCTTTTAGGTGGACGTTTGCCAGGTATTTCATCTGTTCAAGTATCTGGTGAACCCGGAGACGATCAGGCTACATTACGAGTTCGTGGCTCTATTTATAATGTTACTTATATAGTAGACGGAATGCCTCGTTCTATTAATGATATTGACCCTAATGATATCGAAAGTGTATCTGTTTTGAAAGATGGAGCTTCTGCAGCTGTTTATGGATTAAAAGGAGCCGGTGGTGTTATTATTATAACTACAAAAAAAGGTCAGGAAGGAAAATCCAAAATCACTTATAATGGTTCAATAGGAGCATCTATGAATGCAAACTTTCCGCAGTTTATGAATGGACCTCAATTTGCATATTATTATAATATGGCTGACATGATGGATAAAATGGCTAATGGAAGCATTTCAAACATTAGTCAATATAATCCCGTTTTTACAAAGGCGAATGTGGAAGCTATGTTGAATGGTGATCCTACTGACGGATGGGATAATGTTAACTATATTGATAAAGTATTCGGAACCGGTATTAATCAGAAACACAATGTAACAATACAGGGAGGTAGTGATAAGATGCGTTACTTTGCTTCTGTGGGTTATTTAGGTCAAAAAGGTAACATTGACAATTTCTCTTACAAGAGATACAATTTAAGAACTAATCTTGAGACTCAACTGGCTAAGAACTTCCAGTTAAGTTTAGGTATTGCAGGAAATGTCGGTAAACGTGAAACTCCGGGATATGCTTCAGGCGGTACGGATTCTAATTCCGAATTGGGTGAACAAGGTTGGTTGTCAGTAGCTCATCAGACTATAATGATGCATCCCTATTTGCCGGAAACATATGACGGACTTTATACTGCTACTACACAGAATAACACAAGTCTGCCCAACAGTCCGTTGGCTGCTATTTATGAATCCGGATACAAGCATACCAATAGCTTTGATTTGCAGACCAACATCTCATTGCAATACAATGTGCCTTGGGTTAAAGGTTTGAGTGTAAAAGTAACCGGAGCTTATGACTATACAACTTCTCATAATAAGAATTTGAATACGCCTTACTCCACATATATACATAAAATGCCGACTTCGACAGCAGATTGGACTTGGTCTAAAGCAGACGATCCTCGCGGCACAGCAAATGGAATAAATTTAGGTGAAGGACAGTATAGTTCTCATCAAATGGTAGGCCAAGGAAGTATAAACTATGCAAGCTCCTTCGGAAAACATAATGTAGAAGCAATGGTATTGGCAGAAATCCGGGATTATAAAGAAAACAGTTTCTCCGGCTATAATAAAAACATGAGTTTCTCTGAACTACCGGAATTGAGCTTTGGACAACCTGCAGACTCTCCAATCTCGGGATACAGTGATGCAAACCGTAGTATTGGTTATGTTTTTCGTTTGAAATATGACTATGACAATAAGTATTTGGCAGAGTTTACAGGTCGATATGATGGTTCTTACAAATTTGCCGGCAATGTTAGTGGGAAACGTTGGGCATTCTTCCCGTCAGCGTCAGTAGCGTGGAGAATATCTAAAGAAGATTTTATGTCTAGTCTGACATTTCTGGATGATATGAAGATACGTGCATCTGTCGGTTTATTAGGAAACGATGCAGTGAGTCCGTATGCTTTCCTTAGTACTTACAATTTGATGGATGGTAACAAAAATGCATACCAGACAATTCTGAATGGAAAAGTAATGCAAGCATTACGCGCCTCTGTAATTGCCAATCCTACTCTAACTTGGGAGAACACCTTAACCTACAATGCAGGATTTGACTTTACGATGTGGAATGGTCTGTTGGGAATGGAGTTTGACGCATTCTATAATTATACCTATGATATTTTGACAGCAATGGGAGGCGATTACCCGCCATCTATGGGAGGATATTATTATACTTATGCCAACTATAATAAGGTGGATAGCAAAGGCGTTGAAGTAACGGTGAGTCATCGTAATAAATTAAACTTGGCAGGTAAGCCATTCTCCTATGGCGCAAGCTTCAATCTGACATTTGCAAGAAACCGTTATCTCCGTTATCCAGATAGTCCGAACACAGTAGAGTGGAGAAAACGCACAGGACGTAGTGTTGATGCTTCTGTTGTGTGGGTTGCAGATGGCTTATTCCGTTCGGAAGAAGAAATAGACAATTCAGCCTGGTATGGCACTCGTCCTAATGTCGGTGATATCAAATACAGAGATTTAAATGGTGATGGTAAAATAGACGAAGATGACAGAACACGTGTTGGACGTGGCAATCGTCCCGAATTAACTTACGGTTTGAACCTGAATTGTGCTTGGAATGGATTCGATTTAAGTGCACAATTTACTGGAGGTGCACTGTTTGATGTATCGTTGACAGGAACTTATTACAATGGATATGACGATAATACAGTCTGGACACAGGCATTTAAAGAAGGAGCCAACTCACCACTATATCTGGTTCAGAATGCATATACAGTAGAAAATCCGAATGGAACATTCCCACGACTTACACTGGGTAATCAAGGACACGGAGGAGATAATGGATTAGCTTCCACTTTCTGGTTGCGTAACGGTAGATACCTTCGTCTCAAATCCGCACAATTGGGTTACACATTCCCCAAGAGATGGATGAGTCCTGTCGGTATTCAGAATCTTAGAATTTATGTAGAAGGTTCTAATTTATTCACGATTTCCGGTCTTCCTGATGGAATCGATCCTGAATCTCCGGGAGTAAATAACGGATACTATCCTCAACAACGCACCATTATGGGCGGTATAACTTTGACTTTCTAAACCTTTAAAAGTTCTATTATGAAAACAAAAGTATTAAGTATCATATTGTTGGGAGCCTCTTTAGGGCTTGGCTCATGTAGTGATTATCTGGACATGACTCCAACAGACAGAGCATCAGATAAACTTGTATGGAGTAAACTCGACTATGCAGAACAGGCAGTCAACGATTTCTATCGCTATATAGATTATTTAGGAGTCTACAGGGATGGACAATGTTTGGCAGGAATGACAGAAGCTCTGACAGATCAGCTTAAATATGGTTCCTACAACTATATGGCTAAATGTCAGATACCTAGTGAAATTGCTTATGGAGGTTCTGTTCTCACAGTGAATTATGTTAGTACTTACCTTGGCAACTGGGGGACGATGTACGAATATGTGCGCCGTGTCAATGAAGGTATCAACAAATTAAAGAAATATGCTTCATTTGGTCAGGCTGATGAAGAACGCTTGGAAGCTGAAATGCGTTTCTTCAGAGGGTATCTCTATACAGATTTATTAAAGCGTTATAAAGAAGTGATTATATACGATGAGAATCTGGATAATATAAAAAAGGATATGCCAGTTAGTTCGGAAGCCGACGGATGGAATTTTGTATATAATGATCTAAAATATGCCGGTGAACATTTGCCTGTTGATAAAACTCCTAACGGACGTTTAACTAGCGGAGCTGCTTATGCAATGTTATCGAGAGCTATGTTGTATGCGGAAAGATGGGATGACGCTCGTATTGCAGCTGAAAAGGTGATGGGAATGGGTTATGAATTAGAAGCAAAAGAAGACTATTCAAATGCCTTTAAAGCAGGAAGCAAAGAAGCCATTCTACAATATTGTTATGATAAGAGTTCCACTGTGACTCATGACTTTGATGGATATATGGTTCCTGGAGGTGATAAAGCGCTCGACGGCAATTCCATGACCGGAGGATTCGGTACCCCGACACAAGAAATGGTTGAATCGTATGAATATGCAGATGGTAGTGGCTTCCCCGATTGGAGTGCATGGCATACTGCTGAAGGTACTACAACGACTCCTCCTTATGCCAAATTGGAACCACGTTTTAAAGCTACCATTCTCTATAATGGAGCAACATGGAAAGGCAGACCGATAGAATCTTTCGTAAACGGTACTGATGGTTGGGCTGCATGGAAAACAGATGCCAAACCGGAAGGACGTTCTACTACCGGGTATTATTTACGTAAACTGGTAGATGAAGCTCATAATTTTACTTCCATACAAGCCAGTACACAGCCATGGACAGAAATTCGTTACGCAGAGGTATTACTGAATCATGCAGAAGCATGTTATCATCTGAATGGCTATACGGATAAGGCAAATAAAGACATAAAAGATATTCGTAACAGAGTGGGATTGTCTTACACAGACAAAAGTGGGGATGATTTAATGAAAGCCATCCGTCAGGAACGCAAAGTAGAACTTGCTTATGAAGGACATTATTATTGGGACATGCGTCGTTGGAAATTATCTGCGACAGCATTTACCGGTATTCGTCTTCATGGAATGAAAATAGAGAAAAATGCAAATGGGTCTTTCACTTACATTTATACAGAATGTGATGATAAAGATCGTAATTTCCCGACTAAGATGTATCGTTTCCCAATGCCACAGGCAGAGTTGGACAATAACGGTGCGGTAACTCAATATGCAGAATGGCAATAAATCTAAAATGAAAACATTATGAAAAAGAATATATTATATCTATTATTAGGGATTTTGGCTCTCACGAGTTCTTGCCAGGATCCGGAATATGTGCTTCCTACTGCGGACAGACAGGGAATCACGAGCTTGACTGCACTCTTTACTTCTGGGCCATACGTGGATAAAGAGGCTGTGGTATATACTATTGCAGATGCTTCTGTAGATAAGTATGTAATTCCTATGCCATGGTATTATCCGGAAAATAGTGATAATGAAACTTCAGAATATATGAAAGCGATGAGGATTCAGGCAAAGTTGGCACCAAACTGTACTATTGAACCGGTTCTTTCAATTCTCGATCTGACTAAAGAGAATTATTTCACTTATACAGACGCTCAAGGATATAAGAAACAAATCTGCATCACAGGCGAAAGAGTTAAGTCTACTAAGTGTCAGTTATTAAGTTTCTCAATACCGTCTGAAGACATTACAGGTATTATTGATGAAGACCACAAAACTGTATCTTTAATCTCTGCGGAAGATTTATCTTCTTGCTTGGCAGATTATTCACTGTCGGCTCATGCGACCATGTCACCGGATCCTAAAACAGAGCCTCTTAATTTTAATTCACCTGTTGAGCTTACAGTGATTGCTCACGATGGAGTGACAAAGCAAACTTATACTATTCAAAAAGCAGTACCGGATAAGATTCCTTACGGATATAGAAAAGGTAGTGAGACAGAATTATTTAAATTGGATATGGGAGTTATCGGCTTACCTTGGACTGGAGCAAATGCACCTTCTTTAGCTGTTTCCGGAAATAATCTGGTAGTTTGCTTGGGTGATGGTACCACAACTCCTGCATATTACAATGCATCTACGGGAAATAAGATTGGTAATGTAACTTTGGGTAGTGTGAGTGTTGCATCTTTAGGATGTATGACAAGTGATAGTAGGGGAAATATATTATTAGCAACGAAGGCTACTAATGGCAAGTCTTTCTCAATCTATAAGACTTCTTCTGTTACGACTGCTCCAACTTTATTGACTACTTATACTAATAATACAGGGTTAGATATGGGTACGAAAGTGTCTGTTCAAGGAGATATTAATACTAATGCCTCTATTATTGCTACTTGTGACGGAACAGCCAGTTCAGGTTCCAATAAGTTTGTTCGTTGGATTATAACAGACGGTGTATTGGGAAGTCCTCAAGTAGTAACAGTGAATGGTGTAGGTAATTGGGGAGCTCCCGCATCAAACACTAAAGTTGTGACTAAAGGAACTACTGCTCAAAGTGATTATTTTTTGTCATACTATGATTCTAACATTCTTTATTGGGTGAATGGAACAAATAATAATGCAAGTAAATCTCTGGAAGACTCCGACAATGGTAATTCTTGGGCAATGAATAACAACTGTCTGGATACAAGAAGCTTTAATAATGCACAATATCTTGTATTGGTATGTACAGCTCATTTCCCGCAATGGGGTGGAACTCCATGCTTATATATGTATGATGTAACGTCAGACGGATCATTCACTGGTACAATATCTACTTCAGATGCTCTGTCATTCAATCCTTCACTTTCCTCATACAATTCATCCGATGGTGTAGCTGCAACAGGTGATGTATTGCTTGCTCCGACAACAGATGGATATAAGCTCCGTGCTTACTACGTGGATAACAACTGTAAGGTTATCGGAGGATATGAGTTTGATTGTATCGACAAATAATTAATTGATCTCTTTATCTCATATATGATGAGAAAATACCCATTCATCATATATGGGATAAAGAAATCTGTAAATCATTTAAAGGAGTAGCTATATGTCAACAAAGAAAAAAATGTTATGGTTATTATCATTACTGCCTTTTTTCATAGCATGTGGTGATGATAACACTGATATCCCGGATTGGCCATGGGCGGAGCCGGAGACTCCAACTGAACCTGTTGAAGCCAATCCTGGTATTGTAAATTTAGGCTGGACCAATGTGAAAAGCACTTATGGAACCTTGCCTGAACATATCAACGTATATAAATCACCAGAAACACTGGAAGGCAAAAAAGCGATAGCTTATATTGCGGTAGGTGATATGAGTAAGGCAGCATTTGGTGTATTAGGAGAAAAGACTGGATTGAAAAAGCCAAAAGAATTTTATGAAGAGAACAACTCCACAATTGTAATCAATGGAGGTTTCTTCTATGAGGGGTCATTAAGCCTAATATGGCGTAACGGTGAAATGGTGTGTAAGAACAATGATGTAACAGCAGAAGATTGGACTAACGGTCCATTCTGGTATCCTGTATTAGCTGCATTCTGTGAAATGAATGATGGCTCATTCAAATCAATGTGGACTTACACAACACTATCCAATGTTACTTATTGGTATTCGGAGCCCTCACCGGTAAAATCAGAAACAACTCCTAATGAAAATTTTCCGTCTACAGGAACTGTCTTAAATGCTAAAACAGGAATAGGCGGTGGCCCCGTACTTCTGTTGGATGGAAACATAAAGAATACATACGAAGAAGAAATTTTATCAGATATTGGCGCCACGGTGAACAGACCTCGTTCGGCTATTGGTATCACCAATGATAAGAAAATGATTCTTTTTGTGTGTGAAGGAGATGGAATGACAACGGGAGTTGCCGGTATGACCACCGAAAATGTAGCTAATATCATGAAAACACTGGGATGTACGGATGCTATCAATTTGGATGGCGGTGGTTCCAGTTGCATGTTAGTCAATGGGCAAGAGACTATCAAGACAAGTGACTCCAGCGGAGACGAAAGATCCGTAGCATCAGTAGTCACTCTTAAATAAAAAATGTACTGCGGATATATCAGGCAGTATATACCTAATAAAACAAGTATGATATGAGAAAATTTCTAAAAATACTAATACTGACTTTCTTGGGAGCAGTTACAATAACCTCCTGTAGTGATGATTCTGATGGAATTCCCGGATGGCCGTGGAACGATAATTCGACAGAAAAGCCGGACGAGCCGGATGTTGCAGAAGCTAAGCCACGATATATTTGGATTGATGCGGCTGCTAATTTTCCTGACTATGCCAATAGTAAGGAAAACATAGCCAAAGATATGGAAAAGATAAAAGCGGCAGGATTCACTGATATTATTGTCGATGTACGTCCCACTACAGGAGATGTATTATTCAATACTAATGTTGTAGATCAGGTGAAACGTATGGATGTATGGGGTAATTCCGGATATAGTTATTATGAAAGGACGGAAACTTGGGATTATTTACAGGCATTTATTGAGGAGGCTCGTATACAAGGATTAAAAGTGAATGCTTCTATCAATACATTTGTAGGAGGCTATTTATGTCCGTATAATTTAGGACATGATGGAGTCTTGTTCCGTGATGAATCAAAAAAAGGATGGGCTAGTGTAGCTAATCTAGCTGACGGGCTAACCAATACGATGGATTTGTTGGACGATGAAACCGATTATGGAGCGAAATTTTTCAATCCCGCTAATGATGATGTACAAAACTTTGTTTTACAGTTGTTGGCCGACTTGGCTAAATATGATTTGGATGGCATCATATTGGATCGTTGTCGTTATGATGACTATGGCTTAGAAAGCGATTTTTCAGATATTTCCAAACAGAAGTTCGAAGAATACATCGGTGAAACTGTAGCAAACTTCCCGGCAGATATTATGGCACCCGGTACGGATGAAATACCTTCTGACCAGCCTGTTTATTTTAAGAAGTGGTTGGAATTCAGAGCGAAAGTTATTCATGATTTCATAGTAAAGGCACGCGAGAAAGTTAAATCTGTCAATAACAATATCAAGTTTGGAGTTTATGTTGGTGCCTGGTATTCAACATACTATACATCAGGCGTGAACTGGGCCAGCCCTAAATACAACACCTCCGCTTATTATCCGAAATGGGCTACTTCCGATTATAAGAATTATGGATATGCGGACCATTTGGACTATATCTTTTTGGGTGCTTATGCTTCCGTGAACAATATATATGGAAGTGGCGAATGGACCATGGAAGGTTTTTGTAAGAATGGACGTGAACTGTTACAAGGAGATGTACCTTTTGCAGGCGGACCAGATATCGGTAACAGTACCGGATGGACTGACGGAGGACAATCTGCAAAAATTCCGGATACTATTGATGCTTGTATCAGTAATAGTGACGGCTTCTTTGCCTTCGACCTTTGCCACGTTAAGAAATACGACTATTGGAACGCTTTTAAAACAGGCTTTGATAAATATCTGGAATCTATCGAAGAATGAGGTTTGAACTAACCAACTAATTATGAAAATATATTTATTACAATTCTTTTTATTAATAGGTCTGGGCTTGAATTTACAAGCCCAGATTCCTTCTAACCCTATTCGCGGGAAAGTAACCTGTAATGGGACAGGAGTCCCGGGGGTAGTAGTGACCGACGGAATAGACTGTGTTTTGACTGACCAGCAAGGCCAATATACTCTCCCCCCTAATAGGGATGTTCGTTTCATTTATTTATCCACTCCTTCCGGATATTTACCGAAAACAGAACAAACAATACCTTTATTCTATCAGAAGCTGAATCCGGCCAAGCAAGATATTTACGACTTCGAATTGGTAAGAAATCCGCAAAATGAGATCAATCATTTGTTTTTGGTGCAGGCAGATGCGCAGGTTACTTCCGAAGATGACGTAAAGGCTTATGCTAAATATCTGCAAGATATGAAAGAATATATTCGTCCGTATATGGGCAAAAAAGAAGTATTCGGCATAGATTGTGGGGATATCGTAGGAGATACTCCTTCTTTATATCCTTCCTATATAGATACGGTATCATCATTAGAGATTCCCATCTATCGGGCAATTGGTAATCACGACATGACGTATGGAGGGCGTACTTTTGAATATTCTTATCGCACTTTCGAAAGTTATTTCGGTCCTATCTACTATTCATTAAATAAAGGTAATGCTCATTATATCGTGCTTGACAATTGCTTTTATGTCAACCGTGATTATCAATATATAGGTTACATTGATGAACGTACTTTCCAATGGCTGGAGAAAGACCTCTCTTATGTGCCCAAAGACAAACTTGTCTTTGTAGTGATGCACATTCCTTCCAGTCTTCAGAAGAAGCTAAGATATAACACGCTAGATTAAGATGAAACGGTCAATACAGCTGCACTATATAAATTATTGGAAGGTTATAATGCCCACATCATTTCCGGACATACACATTTTAATGTAAACGTATGTTTTAATGACTCATTAATGGAGCATAACACGGCTGCTGTATGCGGTACCTGGTGGCGTGCGGACATCAATGTGGATGGTACTCCGAGGGGGTACGGAGTGTATGAAGTAGACGGGAATCAAGTGAAATGGATCTATAAAAGTGCAGGTTACCCGAAAGAGCATCAGTTACATGTATATCCAGCCGGTTCATCTGACGAGCACCCTTCCGATATAATTGCTAATGTATGGAACTGGGATGAACAGTGGAAAGTGGAATGGTATGAAAACGGAAAACGAATGGGAGAAATGCAACGCTACAAAGGATATGATCCTGCAGCAAAAGCAATCTGTTCTGACAAAGAAAAAGTGAAATATGAATGGATTTCCCCGGTTCTTACCGAACATCTTTTTCATGCTACTCCCCGCAATAAGAATGCTAAAATGGAAGTGAAAGTGACAGATCGCTTCGGCAACGTGTATACTAAAGTTATAGAAAACAAATAAGGATCATATGTTGAAAGCCAAATATTTTATATTATTGATATGCTTGTCGTTTCTCCTCAAGGCAGAAGCGAAAGTAACCCTTACTTCCATTTGGGGGGATAATATGGTGTTACAGCAACAATCGGAAGTTACTTTTTCCGGAACAGCAACTTCGGGAAAACGTGTACAGGCTACCGCTTCATGGAATAATAAAAAAATCCAAACGAACGTTGATGCAAAAGGTGAATGGAAACTTTCTCTCCAAACACCGGTAGCTGGAGGTCCGTATAGTATTACGTTCTCGGATGGAGAGGACCTCACATTGCAGAATATTTTAATAGGAGAAGTCTGGTTCTGTTCCGGACAGTCGAATATGGAAATGCCAGTGAAAGGATTCCGTGGACAGCCTGTGTTTGGTTCCCAGCCGTACATTGTATCTGCTAATCCCAAACGTCCACTGCGTCTCTATACTGTAAAAAATGCTTGGAGTACCATTCCACAGGAAGCTGGGGTGGACGGAGAATGGAAAGAAGCCTCTCCGGAAGATGTTGCTGATTTCAGTGCAACTGCTTATTTCTTTGGCAATCAGTTACAGCAATCTTTGGATGTTCCCGTCGGTCTGATACATTGTTCCTGGAGCATGTCAAAAATAGAGGCTTGGATGAATAAAGAGACTTTATCGGGCTTTCCGGAAATAGCATTGCCTGATGTAGCACAGAAAGAGTTCGGGTGGACGGCAGGGACTCCTACATTGTTGTGGAATGCAATGGTGAATCCATGGAAAGGATTTCCTGTTAAAGGAGTGATTTGGTATCAAGGTGAAGCAAACACACCCGATCCCGGATTATATAAGAGATTATTTTCTGCAATGGTTTCTCAATGGAGAACATTCTTCAACAATCCCCAAATGCCATTTTATTACGTACAGATTGCACCATGGAAATCGGAAGGCAATGATAAACTGGATTGGGCTTGGTTCCGCCAGTGTCAGTTGGAGTTGATGTCAGCTGTTCCAAATGTTGGGATGGTGACCACAGGTGACGCCGGGAGTGAAAACTTTATTCATTCGCCCTATAAGATAAAGGTCGGTGAACGACTGGCTTATTGGGCATTGGCAAAAACGTATCATCGTAAAGGTATTCAATATTCCGGTCCTATATACAAATCCCATCGGGTAAAGGGGAATGTAGTAGAAATAGACTTTGAATATGGTGAAGAAGGTTTGACTCCGGAGAATCAAAACGTGAAAGGGTTTGAAATAGTGGGGACAGATGGCATATTCCGGCCAGCCAAAGCGGAAATTATCAATGGCTCTTCTACCGTAAAGGTCTGGAATGATTCGATCAATGATCCGATAGAGGTACGCTATTGTTTCCGGAATTATATGTTGGGCGAATTATGCAATAATGCAGGGATTCCTGCTTCTCCTTTCCGGATCGTAATCAAAAAGAAACCTGCACTGATGTGGTTCGATGCCGAAGCTAATTTCGAACGTTTCAGCCATAAAGACTCAATTGACTTTTATTTGGAGAAAATCAAATCAGTAGGTTTTACCCATGCAATAGTGGACATCCGACCCATTACAGGAGAAGTACTTTATCAAAGTCAGTTTGCCCCACAAATGAAAGAGTGGAAAGGCGCAAAGGCCGGGAATTTTGATTATTTGCAATACTTCATTAAAAAAGGGCATGAATTGGGGATTGAGGTTCATGCTTCATTAAATGTATTTTGTGCCGGACACAATTATTTCGATCGTGGAATGGTGTATAGCGGACATTCGGACTGGGCGTCCATGGTATATACTCCCGAGAAAGGCATTATTCCGATTACGGAAGAAAAACAGAAATATGGTGCTATGATTAATCCCTTGAACGAGGAGTATCGTACGCATATTCTAAATGTATTGAAAGAAGTAGTGACCAAATATCCTGATTTGGATGGTCTGATGCTCGATCGCGTACGCTATGATGGTATAACAGCTGACTTCTCGCCGCTTTCACGTGAAAAGTTTGAAGCATATATAGGTAAGAAAATGTCTAAGTTCCCCGAAGATATTTTTGTTTGGAAGAAGAATACGGACGGAAAGTTTATCACACAACCGGGAAAGTATTTCCATAAATGGATTGAATGGAGAACGAAAAATATTACTGATTTTATGGCATTGGCACGTAAGGAAGTGAAGGCTGCCAATCCAAAAGTTTCTTTTGGCACATATACCGGAGCTTGGTATCCGTCTTATTACGAAGTGGGAGTTAATTTCGCTAGCAAAAAGTATGATCCGGCTCAAGACTTTAGTTGGGCCACTCCCGAATATAAAAATTACGGATACGCAGAACTAATCGATTTGTATGCAACCGGAAATTACTATACAGACATAACGATAGAGGAATACAAGAAAACGAACCGCAATATCTGGAACGAGACAGACTCGCAAGCTCAGGCCGGTACATGGTACTGCGTAGAAGGTTCCTGTCAGCACTTGCGTCAGATTCTTAAAGATAACAAGTTTATGGGTGGTATCTTGGTGGATCAATTCTATGATAATCCGGGGAAATTGTCCGAAACAATAGAAATGAACCTTCGTCGATCGGATGGACTAATGGTGTTTGATATAGTACACATCATCCAAAAGAATCTTTGGAAAGAAGTAGAAAAAGGAATGCGTGAGGGAGGATCTTTATGAACAACAGAGCTTTAGCCTTAGATGCTTTACGGGGATATGCAATTATTACGATGGTGCTTTCGGCTACCATCGTAACGCATGTTCTTCCCGGTTGGATGAGCCATGCTCAAACACCTCCACCGGATCATGTGTTTAATCCTCTGTTGCCCGGTGTTACTTGGGTAGATCTTGTGTTTCCTTTTTTCCTGTTCGCTATGGGAGCTGCGTTTCCTTTTTCCATAAGGAAACGTGCTGAAAAAGGTGATTCAAAACTAAAACTCGTTTATGAAGCTGTCAAACGGGGGATTCAGTTGACCTTCTTTGCTATTTTCATCCAGCATTTTTATCCGTATATGCTAAGTTCTCCGCAAGATATGAGGGCATGGTTATTGGCTATACTCTGTTTTGCTGTTCTATTTCCCATGTTCATGCGTATTCCTTTAAAAATGCCGGATTGGGCACATATTTCAATAAAAGTGGGAGCTTACATTGTTGCTGCCATTATGTTAGCTACCACTTCTTATGCAGATGGGAAAACATTCAGCTTATTCTCCAGCAACATCATAATTTTACTGTTAGCCAATATGGCTATTTTCGGTTCTATCCTTTACATTTTCACAATGCATAATCGTTGGATGCGTTTAGGAATTCTGATATTGTTGATGGCTATGATATTAGGAAGTACAGTTGATAGTTCGTGGACACAGAGCGTGTTTAATTATACTCCTTTGCCGTGGATGTATCGGTTTGACTATTTGAAATACTTATTTATCGTTATTCCCGGCAGTATAGCCGGTGAGTATTTAGCGGAGTGGATGAAAGCATTTCAAAAAGAGACGGATGATTATGCTACATCTCCTTATCGTAAAATAAGTATTATGCTAATGATATTATCCGTTATCATCATCATTGGCAATCTTTACGGTCTATACACTCGTAATTTGGTTGTTAATCTGGTGGTTACTGTTTTATTGTTATTAACTGGCAAGTGTGTATTTCCACATAAGGTGGATGGAATAGCTCTATTATGGAAAAAGTTGTTTAACGCAGGAGCATATTTACTTCTTCTGGGTTTGTGTTTTGAGCCTTTCCAGGATGGCATTAAAAAAGATCCAACTACTTTTAGTTATTTCTTTGTAACTTCCGGGTTGGCTTTTCTGGCTCTTTTATTTCTAAGTATCGTTTGTGATTATTTCCGATGTGTCAAAAGTACTCGTTTTTTGGTGATGTCCGGTCAGAACCCGATGATAGCTTATGTGGTTGGCGATTTGTTGATTATGCCCTTGGCTAATATACTTGGAATTGCTTCATTATTATCTTATTTTCAACAAAATGCCTGGTTGGGATTTCTTCAAGGAGTAATCCTTACTTCTTTAGCTGTTTTAGTAACTATGTTCTTCACAAAAATCAAATGGTTTTGGAGAACATAAATATCAATGTGACTATTTTATATTAAATTGATCGACATATTGTCATTCTTTCTTTGATTCTACTATTTCCCACTTTTTGTGAATGAAAGAAAGTGGAGCGAGAAAACAATGAAATACGGTATTTATATGCATAATTACGAATAAAAGAACGGGCATTTGCATATAAATTACCGTATTGTTTGTGGGAAATACACGGTTGATTGTAATGATACGTACGGTTCGTTTTAAAGAAACATACGGTTGGTTTATAAGAAACAGCACGTACGTTTTAAAGAAAGCTATTTTGACTCATAAAAATAGGATTTTTTGATTTATTAGAAGTGCTTTTATGAACTTACTTTATTAAACAAAATGCATAAATAGATTTAGAAATACATTCACTATGCAATGCATGATATCAAATAATAATGATTATGCTCCATAAGGAACGGATTTCTTTAATTTCTGAATAATACTAATGGCTAATCTATGCGATTCTTTTCTATATCCGGCTGTTCGCCTGAATAAATTCAATTATAGCATCATTCAAATACCAAAATGATATTTTATCATTTTGGTATTTGAAGATTTGTTTTTATTGATATAATGTACAAAAAGCTATCTATCCAGAGTATTGGAAATAGTGACGCTATGTCAACAAGATAGTGTCGCTATAGGCTGAATATAGTGACGCTATACCGAGTGGATAGCGTCACTATTTTATTTGATTGCTTTCTTAATGATTGGACAAACAAAATCAGCGTATCTCATCATGCCTAAATCTGTGAAATGAATACCGTCTATAGTAGCTTCTCCATCTTCTCCCAACATATTTTTGGAAGAGATAAAAATGATATTCTTTTCATTTTCCTTCTTTAACCGATTGAATATTTCCTTTAACGTGTCATTCTTTCTTTGTACTTCTTTAGCTATTCTTTCATCATAAAGTGTATGAGTGAAAATAGGATCTTCTATAAAAATGACTGGCGTAGCCGGATGTTTACAACGAATGATACGATAGAATGCTTCCATTCGTTCTTTCATCTGTTCTGCAGAAGCATTAGGCACAAAGTCTAAAACAAAAACGCTGGCATCTACTTCGGCTATCACTTTGGCCACTTCCAAGTCTAAAAGTGCGTTTCCGCTAAATCCCAAGTTGATACATTCACGGTTCAGCCTTCTCGATATGATATTGGTATGTGCCATTCCGGGACGTGAAGCACAACCTCCTTGAAGAATACTGGTGCCATAAAATACAACCGGCTTTTTGCGGATCGGATAATCAATTAAAGGCTGATCGATGGTGGCTAACGAATCTACTCCTATAGACAAAGAAACAAGACCATCGTAAAGAGGAAGATAAAGCATATATTCTCTCTCTTCCGGTCGCATGTTAGCAATGATTGTTGCTTGATTTGTTTTTCCACCCGGACGACCACTATTAACAAAACGCCACTCTCCATTCTTCTGAAGACAATAAAGGTCTAAGCCTTTTGCACCTGTATCCGTCATATGATTCATATGAAAATTGATGAGCGTTTCCCATTTAGCGGCTATTGTGGTAGAATTACTACGAAAACGTATCGCCATTCCGGCAGAATTACGGCTTAAATTCCATAACGGAGCACGGGAGATATTCTTCAATGAATCCGGGAGCCTTTCATATCGGGCTCCGGTAGCTTCGGTAGCTTTTCCTAATAAAGGGAACTTTGAGGCATCATGATATACTAATTGAGCATATATATGACACACCGAAAAAAACATTATAAAAATACAGATTCTTCTTTTCATATTTTGAGTATTATCGTTTCAAGTTCGCCAAAAACATTTTATTCGGGTGAAGAACATAGTTATCAGTACTGATAATGTTGTCAATACCACTCCTCGTAAAAATCCCATCCATGCGTTTTCGTTGAAATATACAAGCAATGATGCGATTCCTAATAAATTGACCAAAGGCATAATCAACAGATCTCCTACTACATAAGCCATCATAGGATTTTGCCCGGGCATTACGAGAAAACGCGTACTCTTCACGCAACGAAAATAGTCACATATTACATTTAAAAGCAACAAAGCCATAAATGCCAGGCCTGAAGTGAGGAATAAATAACCAAAAGTGGCGGGGTCTTTTTTTATACCTCCTTGAAAAGGTTCAAAACATAATCCCAAGATAACTAGAAAAGCTCCGGCTGTAAAAAGTTCTCTCCAAAGCTTTATAAATCCTGTGCCTTTTCTCAATAAAAAGACTCCACTTATCAATAACGGAATATTTATTATCAGATTCAAGACTGTACAATGTGTATAAAGTCCTGCCAAATTTACAATAATTATAGCTAATGTCAAAAGAATCATTACAATAGCTTTCCATTTATTGGTAGATTCAACAAACGAATCATTGTGTTGCTTCAGCCAGTCCATCAAATATTCTCCCGCAATGCTTCCCGGAATCACGATAAAGAGATATTGTAAATACTCAAAATGAAAAGCCCATGGTAGAGGTGTGTAGTTGTATATAGCTTGTGCCCAGGAATTCTCGACCTGTCCGCTCAACAACAAAGCCATCAATATCAGTAATACACCTACTCGCGCCCGGAGGCTTTGCATTGTGAAAATATATATGACTGAACCAAAAACAGCCATATTTGCCAATAATAATATGATAATATTGCTGAATGATACATCAAAAACTCTTCCATTTGCATATTGAGTTGTCTGTAACAGAACAATAGCTATCCCATATGCTACCACCTTAATAGCTATACGCATCCAATCCGGCATTTTCAGTGGAATACGAATGAACATGGGGAATAATATCACAAAACAAAGGATGGCCAATAACCAGCCACGCATGTCTTGTGGATTACTCAATACATGCGGATAAAAATGCTGGATGAAAATAGCAAAGAAAGTCAATTGTACACCTCGTTTGATAGCTTCATATACCAATCTCAACTTAGTGTCCCCTTTCTCAAATCTTTTTTTGATTGAGAAAGGGAAAGCTGCTCCCATTGCAAACAAGAAGAATGGAAAAACCAGATCCACCCAGGTGATTCCTGATAAACTGGCGTCGAAAGCTCTGTCCGGCGGAGGAGTTTGCGCATGATACATCCATCCGGGTAAAGAATTCCACGCAACCGTTGCCGAAAGCACCATTGTGATTATAGCGTATCCTCGTAGGGCATCTAAAGCATAAGCACGTTTAGTCATAATATCTATGGATTGATTGTTTGAATATATTCTTTGCCAAAACGGTCGGTAACTTTAACCGCTATACGAGCATCTTTATTTTTAGGAGTTGCCCGGAATATATGCTGGGTAGGTCTTGGAGTAATCCATGTATAGACCATCTTTTCCCGGTCCGAACATACCACTGATGCGTATGGGTCTAAACCTGTATATTGTGTCATGCTTCCCATCAATTGACCGTCTTCCAACCATTCCACTTTCCACAGTTTATCCCAGTTCCAGACATTAGCAATAATATCCGACGGATGCTCTTTAGAGGCCCCTGCCGGATATGAGCGAAACTGATGTTCTTTAGGATATCCGGAACTTTTATAATACCATTTCACATCGTTACCATTCACTTCGTATACACCATAACCACGCGGAGTGCCATCCAGACAAACATCCGCTTTCCACCACGTACCACAAACCGCAGCTGTATTATGTTCCATCAGATTCTCATTAAATACTACATTGAGATTGTAGTGAGTGTGTCCTGTGATAAGATGTGCCTTATAGGGTTTCAAGATCTGATGCAGTGCACCGGCATTAACCATCTGATTGCCAATCATATCATAGTTATACAAAAAAGCTTCTTGCTTTTCCGTTTGACGGGAAGGGATATGCATAATAAAGAATACGAGTGACCCTTTCGGTACGTATGATAAATCCTGGTCAAGCCATGCAAATGTCTTTTCGTCCAGATAACCCATATAAAAATAATCACGTCCGATGAAGAAGTTGTTGTCTACTACGATGTAATGGGCATTCCCTTTATTAAAAGAATAGTAGGAAGGACCAAAAGTATCTTCAAAAGTCTTGTAGGAAGTTTCATGAGTACGACCGTCATAATTCATATCATGATTGCCAACTACACGATAAATGGGTATATCCAGTTGATCGGCTCTTTTCAGGTAATCGGGATATAATTCTTGATGGTCGCCTACAATGTCTCCGCAATCGATACCAAAAACATCAGTTGTTGCATAAGAAGAGAGAAGTTGTTTGCAATCATCCACTACATACTGATAAATAGCCAGTTCATCTCTGGAAGTAACCTGTATGTCAGATTGAGTAACAAAGACATGAGAGGCATCATCTTTCGGATTCTTCTTTAAATTAAAATTATAGTTTTGCTTTTTAGAATGATCGATTGGTAAATAAAAAGAAGGAATAGTCCCTTTCCGGTCTGTCAGATAACCTGAAGGAGTACAAATATACACAAAACGGCTGTCTCCCAAAGTTGGTATATTATACTTTCCAGAAGCATCAGTTTGCACACATATACGGCCATCGGTAACCATTATCCCCTGTATCCCCTTACCTTCGCAGGTTACTTTACCTTTGATGATATGAATCGAGGCTTCTGCCTGAACTGAAAAGTTCAAGCAGAAGCACATTAAAAGCAATAAAAAAAAGTGTAGTTTATTCGTTCTCATATTGAGGTGTACTTTGTAAATTTATCGAATGATTTCTTTTGCGTATTTCTTATAGATTTGCCGGGCTAGTTTTATTCCGTCACCACCTTCGTTATAGTTGATTCTGTTACTCGGATTTACCCATTCGTTTTCATACATCCGTGATTCATTAAAGAAGGCTTCCTCATCAAAAGCCTTCTTCTTTTCGACAGCTTTAATCACTTCATTTATAAAACGATCCCACCGGACAGAATAATACTGATTGGTTAGTCCTGCCCATGACCGATTGGCGTAGTCGGTCAGGTGATAGCTATCTCCCCAAATGGTAATCAGAGAACGGGCATTCATCTCATAATAGTTTTTAGAAGCGGCATCGTGTCCCATATCGCGGGCGTCAGTGATCCATTTATTCAGAGAAAAGGTAGGATGACAGCTAACGAGCTTATCAAGATCAGCAAGAATTTCTCTCATTTTATCCCCTCGGTTTTTCATCATCATTATATCTCCGGCTTCATATGCAAGAGTAAACTCATCACGGACTACATTAAAATAATTTCCTAAAACTTGTCGTCCAATATTAACCAAATCAAACTCATAGCTATCCCGTTGACAGTCTTTTACTAACAATAGTAATCTCCACGCTTCAACTAAATCTTTGGGTTGATATTCTATTGTCGGCTTGGTAGTCCAATGTCCATTTCCCTTTAAACAAGGACGTGCATTGGTAAGTGTGCCTTGCCCTACTTGTGCCGGCTGGATATACACTTTTTCTGCCAGTATTTCCCATGCTTTTCTTGCTTCGGGAGACACCTTGCCAGTCCGTCTATCTGCCAGTTTTAAGAACCATTCTTTGTCTGTCTGACCGCTATTCCATGCTTTATCAAGAACAAATTCATACATAAACTGATTCAGGTCTATGCCTTCAAGAGTGGAACCAACTCCTTTAAGATTGCTGCCACCATTTTTTAAAGCATCTGCCAACCGTTCACTTACCAATTTAACTGGCCCTGACAAGAAAGAATTTCCTCCGAAATTGCCTAAATAACACCAAAGATAGGGTTGCCCGAAATAACTATCAGTCTGTTTCCATATTTCTGTATATTCGCAGAAGTAGTCTAATAGAATCAATTTGTCTTGAGGTACAGAACGAAGATAGGATTTTATACGTGGAGTAGTCCAATGCTTGATGTCAGCATAAAACAACCATGTCATTTGTAGCCATATTGCTTTCGGATCTACAGCAGCCACAGACTCGTAGATATGTTTAGCCATCATTCCTAAAGAATCGGCATCCCATGAAGGAGGATCTATCTCGTTAAACGGATCTATACCATAAATATGATTTGTGCCATACAAACGAGTTTGTTCGGTAAGATATTCTTTTTGTATGATCGCATACAAAGAATCCATAGGGTTAAGGAAAGTGCAACGATATTGATCGGCGAATCCTCCCCATTCGCTTACTCTGGATGTTTTTATATTGGGATAGACCCGTTTCAACGCTGCCGGTACATGTCCGGCAAAAGCCGGTAATACAGGTTGCATATTAAACTCACGTTCACGGGCAACGATCTGTTCCTGTAGCTCTGCCTGACTTGACAGCCACTCTTTGGGTAAGGGGCTTTGCCAGCCGTCCAAATTACACATTCGATGCCACGGAAGATGTGCAGGTCCTGTAAAATAGCCACGTATTTCTTCATCTGTCAATCCTAATTTACTCCAGACCTTATACCAGATGGCTTCCTGACCAGTAATAGCAAGAGGCATATTAATTCCGTTTAGAGCCATCCAATCGATGAAATGTTCCCAATCACTCCATTTCCACCAAGTCATTGAGTATCCGAACGTACAATAGTTCAGAAAGAAACGCGTTGGGACATTTGCCTTAATAGTGACTTCCGCCGGTATATTAGGAAGAGTCTTTGGCAATTCTATCGGATCATCCTTATACCATGAGATAGTAGTCAGGCAGTAGTTTTTCAAATAATGATTCAAACCTACAGCCATAGAGTTAGCATTATTTCCGGAAATAATAATTTTATTCCCTTCACTTTTGATGGTAAAAGTATCTGTAGAAGTATCATTCAACAGACGAAAATCAAAAAATGAAGCCTGTTGAGGAAACAACCGTTGTGTCATTTTACGCATGGTAGTGATATTTGTATCTTCCGCGCGAATTTGGCAGATGACAACAAGAAAAAGGAGCACACTAAATATTTTCTTCATAATCATATTATTGTTTGATAAAACGAATAGCACATCCACCGCTTGTTGCCAGTTTGACATGAAGCGTATCAGAAGCCGTTACTGTTTTTTCTTCATATTTAAAAGAAGTCGGATTTGTTTTCCATTCTGCATCATCACTGTCAGCATATATTTGAGCAATATACTTTACCTCCGTCTCTAAAAAACTTAAAGGAATGTCCAACTCTCTTGCATTTTCGTCAGTGATGCAACCCACATACCAATCGCTAGAGTTGCGATCTTTTCGTGCAAATACGGAATAATCACCAATTTTCGCATCTACGACATAAGTTTTATCCCAATCGGTAGGTACATCCTTAATAAAATCAAACGCTTTTATCCCTTTATAATTTTCTGGTAAATCCGAAGCCATCTGTAAAGGGCTGTAGATAACAACAAAGAGTGCTAATTGCTTGCAAAGCGTAGTATTGACACGTGTTCCCGGATATGCCTCGTTAGCAAAATTGAAAGTTCCGAATGTAAAATCCATAGGACCGGCTAATCCTCTGGTAAAAGGAATAACAGTTGTATGTTCCGGAGGATTTCCTCCATCGGGAGACCACGCATTGTGTTCCTGTCCGCGTACACCTTCTTGGGTCATAAGGTTGGGCCAGGTACGTTCAATACCGGTAGGCATAACAGGCTCGTGGTTGTCAATTGCTATTTGATATTTGGCAGCTGTTTCTATTACTTTCCGGTAGTGACGTACGCCATACTGACCGTCATGAGCTTCTTTAAAATCCATTAGGCGATTTACATATCCTGTTTTTACAACATGTACTCCATATTGTTGATAGAAAGCAAAAGCTTTGTCCAGTTGGTTCTCATAGTTGCGTGTAGCAGCTGCCGTTTCATGATGTCCGATCAGTTCCACACCTTTTTCACGGGCATAATCTGTAATTGCTTTAATATCGAAGTCCGGATAAGGTTTGGTAAAGTCTAAAGAATCACCATGCTTCATCCAGTTTCCTTCCCAGCCGACATTCCATCCTTCAACTAAAACACCGGAGATACCATTCTCTGATGCAAAATCTATATATTTCTTTGTATTGGCAGTAGTTGCGCTATGTTTAGGACCATAATACCATGTTCCTTTGCCCAAATGCATTTCCCACCATATACCCATGTATTTTCCTGGCTTTATCCAGGAAGTATCTTTAATTTTGGAGGGTTCGTTGAGATTCAACATTAAATAGGAGGTAACTAGATCGCCCGGTTTATCACCAATCACGATCGTTCTCCAAGGGGTAACAAATGGAGCTTTGATATATGCTGCTACTCCATTAGACCAAGGTACTAACGAAGCACAGAGGGTGGCAGAATCCTTGACTGTCAGATTCATTTTAGGATAATCTGTCAGATTGGCTTCGTGAATGGTAAGATACTTTCCTTCCGCTGTTTCCATTGTAAGAGGAGTACGTACGGTGTCTAGTTCGTTAATGGGAGAGAAGGTTGCTATACACTCATAATACGGATCGGATGCAGGAATCCACCAGGCTTTGTGTGTACCTGACATTCTAAACTCTGTTTCTTCACTCATAATCACTAATGAATCCATGGATTCCTGTTGCGGGAATTCATAACGATACCCAATACCATCATTAAACAGACGGAATATTACATTAAGTTTGCGCTTTCCGTCTGTTTCTTGGAGTAGTACCTTCAATTCATTATAGTGATTGCGTACATACCGGCTCTCTCCCCAAGGTTGTTCCCAAGTCTCGTCTAAAGAGGAACGTTCGGTACCTTTAATCACAAAGTGGTTTAAACTATCCTCATGTTCCAGAATAAATCCCAGTTTAGAAGGGAGTATCATAGCGGCGTTTTCTTTGTTTACTGTGTATGATATTGTATTATCATTTTCTGTGACTGTTAGTTGTATTTTACCATCCGGAGATTTTAGTACCAGATTATCAGTCTCGTTACAAGCTGAAAGGAGGCTGGTGATTCCCAGAATATAAAATACTCTCCTTAATACAGTTAATTGATTCATCTTCTTTCCTTTTTTATGTTTTTGCTTATTTAGATTGCTGCATTTTGCGGGTATATACATTACCACAATGATCTGTAACTTCTACTCTTATTTCGGAATCCTTCGTTTCAGGAACCGCATAAAACAAGTGTTCGGTAATGTCCGCTCCCAAATACTTATGTTTGAATGTAGAACTGTTTTTCTCGCAGTATTCATAAATAGCAGGATCGTATCCGGAAAAACGGATCATTTCCCCCTTGTCAATACCATTTTCATACCATTTCACTTTCCAGGTTGAATCGTAATTCCAAACATTTGCTACAACTGCCTCCTTTTTATTACGACTGGCACCTACCGGATAAAGCTCGAATTGATAATCTTTGTCTTTTCCTACACATTTGTAATACCAATTGACTTTACCTCCGTCAAACTCGTAAACGGCATATCCGCCTGGAGTTCCGTCACAAGCCCAGGGAGCTTGCCAAAACAGTGTTGACAAGGGAGCATGTACATGTTCGTAAAGATTGTCTGCCAAAACATAATTTTCATTATAGTGCTCATGTCCCGACATGATATGGGCATTGTAAGGTTTTAGCAACTCATACAAATGAGAACGGTTGTTCATGACTTTCATAGTAGACTCTTTTCCCCATTCTTTCCGACGTGCTTCTCTTGAATATGTAGGAATATGCATGGCAACTACTACTGTAGATCCCGGAGTGACTTGTTTCAAATCCTGTTCCAGCCACTGAAGTTGCTGCTCGGTGAGATAACCAACATATAAATAGCTTTTTGCAATAAAGAAAATATCATCAAGAACAACATAATGTATATCTCCTCTATTAAATGAATAATAAGTGGGACCATAATAAGATTTGTAAGTAGTACGGGCATGTTCATTAGAACGTACGTTTAAATCTAAATCATGATTTCCAATTACATAGAAAAAGGGAATTTCCGTTTCAGCTATTGCATCTATCATCGGTGTAAAGTAACTGGGCTTTTTATTGATGTCACCGATAATGTCTCCACAGACTATTCCATAGGCAGGAATTCCCTGATAATTAGTTGCCAACAGTTCTTTTACATCTTTTGAAGCCTGCTGTACTTGTGGCATTTCTTCATCGAAATAAACTTGTGGGTCAGCCCATACCACCAAAACGTGCTTTTTGTTGTCAGTAGATGATGGTGTCAGTTCAAAATCAAAATGCACTTTTTTTGAAGGTTGAGCAGGTACTTTTTGAAAGAACGCAGGAACTTTACCTTTCATCGGAATATTATAGCCATCAGGAAGGGTGATGTAAATGTATTCTGCATTAGAGGTACTTGATATGGAATATCGTCCCTTGTCATCCGTAAGGACAATTTGTGTACCATCTGTAACAGGTACATTAGCAATTCCCTTACCTCCGGACAGTACTTTCCCATAATAGACCACAGGAGTAGTGATTGCCTGCACACTGAAACAGGAAAAACTCCATTGTAACATGCTCAAAAGCAATAATAGTCTTAATTTCATTCTTTAATCCTTTCTATTTTAATCAAACGTGTGAGAGGCTTGTTTATTTTATATATTTGAGTTATCAACTGGTCTATTTCAGCTTGCCAGGCTTCACGTATCTGTGGAAACATGGCTTGGGTATAATTGGTATATAAATACTTCACTAAATAGTGACTTTCCCGCTCCGCTTTGGCAGCATCAAGAGCAGCTTTATTATCTGCGAAAAGTAATCCTCTATGCTTAAAAAAGACATACTGCATAGCCATATACTGTCGTAAACGTTTTTCTATAGCACATCTTTCCTCATTCAGATACATGATAGACAGGCTCTGTTGGTATTGGGGCGTGCATGTTATTTCAGCCAGATTAATTCCTTTACTCAATTCATTGCTATCCCAACATCCTATTTCTGTTCCATCAATAGTCACCCGGAAATTGCCATGCAAATCGGTCACTTTCATTATTTCCTGATTCATTTCCTGCATAAAGGGAATTTGTCTGACAGCATCCCGGGCTGTACCTTTTGTTCCCCAACGAGGAATAGTGTCGACAGGGAAAGGCAAGGAACGGGATAAATAGCTGAAAGATATTGTGTCATTTTCGTTCTTTATATGAGTTATTCGACAATTTCTCTCTTCCATTGCTTTCCTGTTAGTTGCATTGATATGAAAATAAGCGACTTCTTTTCCTGCAAGTCCCTGTGCTTTTAAGAACAAATATGCCATTACCATGTGGCCGTCTTTATCCGGATGAATTCTGTCACCTCCACAGAAAGTAGCTGTAGAATCAGACTGCTGAATCTCCTTATTCAGCTCACACATCACTGTATTGAAATTGACAAATCCCCATCCTCGCTTTTGGGCAACTTCTGCTTGCATTTCAATAATTCTTTTGATCGTCTCATTCTTTCCATGTAAAGTTTCCACTCCTTCCAATTTCACATTCTCATCATAAGGAGAAGAACCCAAAAGTACTACGTTTTTTATTTTCTTGTCTGCAAGAATCTGCTGTTGTAGTTTTCCAAACTCTGTGTTAGCGTATTCTACCTGTTTATTCGCGTACTTATCATATCCGGGCTTATTATATCCGTCATATCCGGAATCATTCATTCCGAAGGAACAAACCAGATAAGTTGGCTTTTTAATTTTAATATCTGAATCGAAACGAAAAACCATGTGGCTTGCACAATCGCCACCAATTCCTCCATTATAAATACGAAGAGGCAATTCGGGGAAATGCGTCATATAATACAGCCATATATAAGAATGATAATGGCCTCCTTCCGTTATACTATTTCCAAGAAAGACAATTCTGTCATTGGCTTTAAATGATGGAATTTGCTGTGCACTTACGGGAAACAATAAAATGCAACAGGTATATAATATGAATAGTATTTTTTTCATTGCTCAATCTTTTTATTCAATAGGAGTCAGAATTGCTGCCCAACCACCGCCTTTGGCCATTGTGACATTGATCGAATCACCTTTTGAAACTATTACCTCTTCTGTTTTAAAATCCGATGCATAAACATCTGCATTCACACCATCTTTGAAAACTTCCATTTTATATTTGTCTGCCTCAAGAAAGTTCAGTTTTACTTCAATGCTGCGGGCATTCCAGTCTGTCAGGCCTGCCAAATACCAATTCTTCCCATTTTTACGAGCAATCACCAATTGTTCTCCGATTTTGGCTGTTATCGCTTTGGTATCGTCCCAAGTGGTAGGTATACGGGAGATAAAGGAAGCAAATTCAGGAGCTTTATAATAGTTTGAAGGAGAATCTGCTAACATTTGTAACGAGCTTTCATACACTACATATAAGGCTGCTTGATGGGCACGCGTACCTAAACTGATCGGATGCACGAAATTGATGTAAAAATCTTCTGCTGTCGCATTGTTTACTGCACCAGGCGTATAATCCATCGGACCGGCTACCATTCTAGTGAATGGAAGTATCAGGTCATGTACCGGATTAATATCTCTTGAATCTTTATCGTGCTCTAATCCCAGTACACCTTCAAAAGTCATCACATTGGGGTATCTCTTTTGTAAGCCGGAAGGTTTGAAAGAACCATGAAAATCAACGAGTAATTTACGGTCCATAGCCGCTTTTCCTACACGCTCGTAGAAATTAACCATATATTGATCCGAACGTTGCATAAAATCGACTTTTATACCTTTGATTCCCCATTTTTCATAAATATCCAGAATTCCTTCCAAATCTTTATCCAGCGGGTTCCACAAAGTCCATAATACAAGGCCAACGTTTCTTTCCTTTCCATATCGTACAAGTTCCGGGATATTAAGTTCGGGGATTGCCTCTTTAATATTCCAAGTCCCGGCTGACCATCCTTCATCTAATAAAATATATTCAATTCCGTATTTTGAAGCGAAATCAATGAAATATTTATAAGTATCAGTATTCACACCTGCCTTAAAATCTACTCCATATACATTGAGTGTACTCCACCAATCCCAAGAGATCTTTCCGGGTTTAATCCATTCTGTATCTTGAGTGACAGATGGAGAGGCCAATTGATATACTAAGTTGTTTTCAATTACTGCTTTGTCATCCTCGTTAATCATTAACACACGCCAAGGGAAGGTTCTTGTTCCTTCAGTTTCGGCAATGTAAGAAGCTTTCTCTAATAATACTTCATCACGGTCGGCATCTTCCTTTAATGCACTTTTTAAAACTACAGGAGGAAACTCGCCAGAGAGTGTGTTATTGCGATCACCAGTCAGGAATAGATTAGGATAATCGAGAAGATCGGATTCCATGATGACAACTTTTGTTCCTTTAGGAGTAGAAAGATAAATGGGTAGATAACCTTTCATTTCTTTAGTCAGAGAGGCAATGTTTAATTCATCAAAAATGGCTTCACAATGTGTAATGTATTCCTGATTCTTTTCTCTAGGCCAATATACTTTGCAACCATCTGTCCAGTTTTGCTCAACAGTTTCATTATTAATGATAACTTTTGGTTGTTGTAGCGAAGTCTCAAAACGATAGGCAGCTCCATTGTTGTATACCCTGAAGACTATTGCGTAATTGCCCTTGCAAGTCAGGGTTAACTGATTATATTGGTCTCTGATGATTTTTTGTTTAAGTGGAACAACAGCGGTTTGCTCCGAATTTACTTTGACTGTTTTAGCCTTTATTACTTTCGGATTCACTCCTGGTTGTTCAGTCTGTCCTGCGATATTCATCTGCATCAGACTGGGATTTATTATACGCTCCCCGTTGTAATCAATGCTCCAGCTCAATTGTTTACCGGCTGTAACAGTCACTTTGATTTTTCCATCCGGTGAATTTACTGTGTAGTTTTTGGCTTGAGTCATTATGCATGTGCATAAAATAATGTGTAATAGTATAAGTACTCGTTTCATTTTATATATTATATTTTATTGAATGTTCTCTATTTAAAGACTCTCTGCTCGTTGAATTCCTTCTTTAATAGCTGCCCATTGATTGAATTCTATTACTTGTACAATGTCAAACACCATTAATCCTTCGGATTGGGAAAGACAGACATAAACGGCATCTGCTATATTGTCCTCGTGATTTAAAGCATACAAAGTTCCATAGACTTTACATGCACCATGAATAATGCGTTGTGCACGCGCTATACCATATTCTATTGATTCGGGATCATTTAATCCAAATATTTTGGTTAAATAAGTTCCACATAGAAAAGTATCCAATAATCCAGCAAAACCTGCATTTTTATATTCAGATGAAGCCCAACTGTATTCTTTTGAGAAATCATATTCGGTGGATGCCCAATTTTGTCCTTGCCCATAAATGGCATGAATCCATGAGGCGGCCCAATATTCTAATTGAATATCCGGTTTAATATTTTTGATTTCTGTACGTACCCGTTCTACAAAATTGCGTACAACCATAGAACGGAACTCCCACCATTTTTTATAATAAGCCCCTGTACGCTTAGTCCCATCCGTATTCCAAGTGAAAATATCATCCGGGAATTGATCTAGTTGTTTTCCAATGTATTGTTCAAAAGTTACTTTTGTAGTCTCCGAAAAGTCACTTTCATCTCCCGGATAACGACAATAGTCTAAAGCAAAGCCATCAAAATCGTAATTTGTAACTAATTCTTTTATGAAATTCAAACAAAAGTCTTGTACTTCCGGTAAAACAGGATTCAAAAAGGCGGAAACTTTCGTTTTATCGTTCTTTATATCTATCAACCCTTGATCTTTGGTGTATTCCAGACAAGTTTTTCCATTCCATGTATCATCACGATATGCCATCCCATTTTTAGAAGAAGGCAGGCCTGCTGTAAATATGGTGGTGGATACTGTAACTTTAAGTTCACGTTTATGGGCCTCATCAATAAAAAATTGAAGATAATCCCAATCTCTTTCAATATGTATACCGGCAAGATCAGTCAATGGGGTTAAATAAGAACTTTTAAACAGGGCATCCCCTTGTACAGGACGGACATCAACTACAATTTTATTAAAACCTGTTGATTTGGCAAGATCAAGATAATAGGTGATGTTCTCTTTCTTTGAGAAACGTTCAAAATTAGCTTCTGCATCAAACCAAAGCATTTTTTCTTTTTCAGGAATCGGTTCTTCCGGAATAACAGGAGCGGGAGGATTTGCATCAGGAAGTTCTGGTTCTACAGTCTTTGTGGAACAACTACTAAATGATAGAAGAAAAAAGAATAATAAAATGCTTGGAATGAATTTCATACTTTATTGTTTTTATTTCCCGATTTCAGGCTGACATTTAAAAAATACAGCCTGAAACCGAGAATAATAAGAAAGCTAAATAAAATAAATTTGTTATCCTAAAGATCTTTCGACCGTTATTTTAAAGCTACTGCCGTAGTTATAGCACGTTGGGCGCCTGCACTTGGTTTTATCACCGATTGTCCGTTGACCAACATACAAGTTGAACCACCACCATCAAGATTCATCGCATCTACACAACCCAAGCTTTTCAAAACATTAGCTATCATAGCCATATTCATACCCTTTACACCCTCCGTCACACTACGACCTTCGCAAACGAAAAATACGACCTTATTATTGGCTGTTACTCCAATAGCTGTTCTTGGATGATAATTTTCAGGAGCAACTCCACTTTCTTCATCAAAAAGCTCTTCAGTAAAAGTATTTCTCACATTTCCGTCTTTCAACAAGATCGGACCTCCTCCAATAGCTGTTTCCGCATTTAGTTTTACGCCTCTAGCCGGAAAATAAGCTGAAGGTATAGGTTGAGGTTCATAACCGGATTTATTAGGAGAAGGTTCTTCATAGGTATATGTCACGCCATCAGCTGTTGTATAAGCCCAATCTGTGGAGAAACTACCATTTTTTGACAACTGAAAGATACCTCGTGTCGGGTAATAACTTTTTTGAGAGCGTATCTCTTCCTGTGAATTTACTGCTAATACCTCTCCTTCACGACATAGCAGACTAACAGACTTTCCAGCTCCCATAACAAAATATCCGCCATTCATAATTATCGGATATTTTTGTTGTTCTGCTTGCCAAATTTGATTGGGAGTCTTAGAATATATCTGATCTCCTATAGTTGCAAAATTAGCTTTTGACATATCTGCAACAGCAATAAAAGCAATAGCTTTCATACCTTCCAATTCTGTTGGAGATTTATATACACTTATGTACTCAGGTAACGTGCCAAACTCTGTTGCCTGTTTAACCCAACCTAATGTTGTCGGATCAGGATCCGGCATTACTACCTTTTCATTATCATCATCTGAACAACTTGTCGCTGACATAGCGGCAATCATGAAAAGAAGCCAATATTTTGATATATTTTTCATTATCATATTGATTTAATCGTAAATGTTTATTTTTTATTTTTGTGCTTCCGCACGTTCTATGCCTTTTCGGATACCATCCCATAGATTCATCTCAATAACCTGTACTATGTCGAACACCATCAAACCTTCCGATTTTTCAAGACAAAGACTAACAGCATCCGCTATATTGGCTTTATGATTTAAAGCGTATATCGTCCCAAATACTTTGCAATCATTACCAACCAACCTCTGTGCACGGTCAATGCCATACTCTATAGATTCCGGATCATTCATTCCGTAAATACGCTCCAAGTACGTTCCACATAAGAAAGTATCCAGATAAGGTGCAAATCCTGATTCATTATAAGCTTCCGATCCCCATGGATAATTTAATGAGAAATCAGATTTTGGACTAGCCCAATTTTGTCCTTGTCCATAAATACCATGAATCCAGGAAGCAGCCCAATACTCTAGTTCTACTTTCTTATTAATGGAATGAATTTCTTTACGTACTTCTTTCACAAAGCTTGTAATAACATTAGCCCGAAATGCCCACCATTCTTTATAATAGATGCCTGGTTTTTTCGTTCCATCTGTATTCCATGTGAAAATATCATCTGGAAAGTTCTGAATTTTCTTGCCCAGGTAGCGTTCAAAAGCTTTCTGACTGTCAATAGAGAAGTCGCTGTCATCTCCGGGATATCGGCAATAATCTAATGCATAAGCATCCACATCATAGTTTTTCACTATTTCACGAACAATACTCAAAGCAAATTTGCGAACATCCTTACGAACCGGATTCAAGAAAGCTCCTACCTTTTTCTTATCCTCCCTGATGTCAAGCATCTTTCCGCCGGGTGTGTACTCCAAGCATGTTTTTCCATCCCAACGTGGCTCATCATAGACTAAGCCTTCACGACTAGCAGGATGTCCGGAGGGAAACATTGCAGTAGAAACTGTAACCTTTAATCCTAACCGACGAGCTTCACTGATAAAATACTGCAGGTAATCCCAATCTCGATGAATCACCTTGCCATTTACTGTTGTAAGCGGAGGGAGAATTTTACTTTTATATAGTACTTCCCCATATATAGGTTTGACGTCTACTACTACTTGATTGAAGCCTACAGATTTAGCTTTTTCCAGATAGTAAGAAATAGAATCTTTAGAAGCAAAACGCTCAAAATTGGCTTCTGCATCAAACCAAAGGTATTTAGGTTGTTCTTTGCCCCTGTTCCCGGCAAAGGAACAGGTAGCAAATAACAATAGAAAAAACGATATAATGCTTTTATTCAACATATTTCAATTCTATATAATTAGGAGTATTATGTCTATTTTTCGTATTTGGTAAGTTCATAACAACGAATACCTACACCATAACCGTAATAGAGGTATAATGATTCCCCATCATCACTTGGTGAACAAGTAGTCCAGATACAGGAGTTGGTAGTCCAAGGCTCGATTGTTTCAGTGATGGGTAATGAGTTATTATTGGATGGATCTAACAAGTGTAGTCCAACCCAGCCCCAACCACAAGTAATAGTTGAACCATACCATCTGCCATTGAATGGAATTCCTCTACCGGAAATAAGCACATGATTACCCCAGCCAGCATATCCTTTCTTATTCCACATATCAATATATGGACCTGTGATGTTGTTAAATGCCCCTGCCGTATTTGCTTTGTAACCGATTTCCGGTCCCATTACACCTCCTGCATTCACTGCGTCTATAACATAAAATGGTGGGTTATCTGACACTCCGAGTACAGCTACAATCTGTCGCCAGTTACTATCATTGCTTGGACGGCCGGTAACTAAGGATAAAGTGCTTGTATATGAACCGTTTTCAAATTTGTAAACAGCATGTGTACCTACACCATCTGGTTTAGAATCATAGACATATCCCACTTTATCAATATCACCGGTTGCAGAAACTTTATTTGCTCCGGGAGTTACATTAGCAACTTTTTGAGGAGCTCCTTCAACAGTAGTCCATCTGTATAATCCTACATTCTTTACTACACCTATCAGATTACCGGCATCATCATTTACTAACTGGCATAAAGAAGCGTCTATTCCTGTCACGTTTAACGTTTTATCAACTTTCTGCCCTGTATATTTATCATAGAAGTTAAACTGGGTATCTATTATATAATTACCAAACACTGCACCAAAACCATCTTTGTATTTGTTAGATGGGGTAGGTACACTAATTTCCCATTTCTTGAAGAAATATTCAAAACCTTCTCCATCGTTTAATTTTCCGCCATAAGTCCATTTCACGGTCCAGTCAGTGGTTGTGCCATCTTGCGCCTTCACTGTATAATGTACATCTTTTGAAAAATCTTGAGGTACATCAGGGGTAGGAGTAACTGTTGCATATGGAGAAATAAAGAACGAACAAGTAATTCCATTTAGTTTGCTTAAATCTAAGTCTGGAGTAATCTTGAATTCAATTATATTACCATCCTTAATGGTACCTTGTTTATAATTTCCCTCCCCCAATCTTACTTTGAATCCGGTTATATCAGTATCAGAGTATAATGTAGGATCGTCCGAGCATGCGGAAAATGCAACCATTGTTGCCATTATAGCAACTTGAAGCCAATTATGATATTTTATTTTCATGACATCTACTTTTTTAGTTATTCGGGTGTTTGGCAACCAGAGTATATTCTTTTTGCGTTCCATCACCTGCTACAATAGTTAGTTTAAATGGAGTAGATAAATCTTTAGCACCCGTCAATGAAGGATAAGCAAACGCTGCTACAGGCAAATTTGCCGTTACATACAATTCACTCAATTTTACTTTTGCCGGGAGTTCGAAAGTTATATTTCCATTCTCTGATATGACTCCATCGTAAGTAGTACCATCTTCCGGAGAATTAGCACGAACCATAATAGATACAATATTACAATCAGAGTGATAATGGATATCATCATGCTTTTCACAAGAAGAAAAGGAAAAGCTAAATGTTATCATTAATATGATGTATGTAATTACTTTGAAATTTTTCATAACTATAATAATCTTTTAATATTACCAAGGAGCATTATTCTCACATAACGGATTATTCTGTAATTCATCTACAGGAATAGGCAGTAAGTAATAGCGTTCTGGGAAGAAGCGGTTTATATTGTCATCACATGACACTTGTTCATAGGTATAAGTATTGTCGTCTTTTTTGGTGATTTTTGTCCCATGTGCCTGCTTACCATCAATGACTTCTCCTGCCAAACGCCATCTGCGTAAATCCCAATAACGGAATCCTTCAAACGCTAATTCACAGATACGCTCTTTACGTAATAGTTTCATAAATGAATCTTTATCCGGAGCTTCCTCTGTAGTGCGTTTGGGTAAATTAACACGTTCTCTGACTTCGTTGAGAGCTTCTAAAGCATCATCCTGATTTTTGCTATAATCCTGTTCTGCCAAGGCTTCGGCCAGATTTAACAAAACCTCCGCATAGCGCATTTCAATCCAAAATTGATCGCTTCCTTTGTCATCAAAATCAGCATTGTTTTCTTGTAGATATTTTCTGATAAAGTATCCGGTAACTGTTTGTTTTTCTCCCGGATTCATGTTATCTCTATAAGCAGCGAAACCATTTTCAGCATCCACATAAGTATAGATTTTCTTTTCTTTCCAGGTAGCTCCATTGTATATAATAGATGCATAGAAACGAGGTTCGCGACCTACATAAGGATCATTAGCCATAGAGCCACTCCATGAGAAAGGAGTTCCGTCGGCCATATCATAAGAATCGACTAATTCACTCGTCGGGACAGCTCTTCTTATTCCCTGTTTACCGTCAGGAGCAAAGTAACGATCAAAATAATGAGGCATATCTGGTATCTTATATGCTATAGAGAAAATAATTTCTTTATTGCCTGCCACTTTGAATACATCTTCATAATTGTCCATTAAGTCATACTTATTGAGCTTTTTAATCTCATCAGCTGCGGTAATAGCAACATCCCAACGTTTTGCGAAAAGTGCTGTACGACACATATAAGCATATGCAGCTCCTTTAGTTAGACGTCCATCCCATTTACTATCCCATTCTTTCGGAAGATGTCTTGCCGCAAATTCTAAATCTTTCAGAACAAAATCCCACGATTCAGCTTCAGTTGCTCTCGCTTTATCTTTTTGCCCTTCTGAATCGACTCCATTGGTTTCATCACGAAGTATAACACCTCCGAAAATTCTAATCATACGTGCATAATTCACAGCCCGGATAAAACGAATTTCGGCAATACGAATATTGAGAAAATCTTCACTAAATTTATTTCCATAAATACCAGCATCACGTAGAAATACATTTTCTCTAAATATATCAGTATAAAGTCCCCATGATGACATCGGGTTGTTATCTGATGTTATTGTATTTTGCTGTAACAGAATCTTATTATGAGCACTCCATGTCTGTGGAACTCCATTCCCATACTTTACTAAATCTGTATATCCATCGGTTAAGGATAAAGAAGAAAAGTTGGATAAGCCATTAAGAGGCTTATATAAGTAAGTCACATACATATCTAAAGAAGATTCCGAACTCCAGGCTACTGTTTCTGAATATGAGTCTGTGGGATCTTTCTCCAACAAATCATGGCATGAGGTTAGAAACTGTGACGTAAACATCAGTCCTATCCCTAATAGATATAATCTTTTTATTTTCATAATTATTGATTTAATTAGAATGTGATATTTAGTCCAACACTATAATTCTTTTGTTGGGGGTAATAACCATTATTTATAATAGCCATTTCAGGATCGCAATATTTGAACTCCGTAAAAGTAAACAGATTAGTACCTGCTACGTATACACGAACGTTGGATAATCCGATATTGGCTTTAGCAAGTATTTTTTTAGGAATGGTGTAACCAAACTGCAAGTTCTTTAAACGTAGGAAATTACCATTTACCAACCACCAGGAAGAGGTATATGCATTGTTTCCATTATGAATGGCACTTAATCTGGGATAACGGGCATTAACATTCTCCGGTGTCCATGAATCTTCTACCAGATAATAAGGAGCATTACCTCCAGAGTAGAATGGTCGTGTATAAACTGTATTATCCATTGAACCATGGCTATAAGTACCATTCAGTGTATAACTTACAATAGCGGCTCCTTGCCATAACGCACTCAAGTTAAAGCCTTTCCAATTGAAATCCATAGACAGAGAGTAGTTTAGCTCTGGTAAAGTACTGTGACCTATTTTAACTCTGTCTCCATCCTGTGTAATTTTACCGTCTCCATTAATATCTTCATACATGATATCACCAAAACGTTGAACTCCATTGCCAACGAAAGGACGGTTATCCAATTGCTCTTGTGTTTGATATAATCCTATAGCTTTATAGCCATAAATTTGTCCTAAAGGTTCACCTATGTTAGTCCGGTACCAAGGAGTACTTTCACTCTCTATTCGCGATAAAACTTTATTTCTAGCCCATGCCACACTACCGGTTATGTTATAATAGAAGTCATTAATATGGTTCTGATGCTTTAACACCAACTCAAAACCGCGATTATCGATCTTGCCAGTATTTCCTTTTTGAGCATAATTTCCACCTAGTGAAGGAGGGAAACCACCGCTCCGGCTTTCTTGTATGTCTTTTGTTAACTTATAAAATAAATCGAATTCTACTCCTAGTAATCCATTCCACATTGTCAGGTCAGCACCAATATTATAACTGCGGGTGGTAGACCAGGTTAAGCTGGAAGTAATAGAGTTGGATGCACCTAATCCCGCATAAGGAACTCCTCCGAATATATACGCATTCTTCTCTACCTTAAAAATACTTCTATGCAAAAAAGCATCTGTATTATCACTACCTAATTCACCAACAGAAGCGCGAAGCTTTAGTAAGTTGATAGAAGAGATGTTATTTTTTATAAAGTTTTCTTCCGAGATTACCCATCCAAGAGATACAGAAGGGAAGAAGCCCCATCTTTTATCTTTAGCGAATTTATAGGATCCATCTACACGGAAAGCAAATTCTGCAAGGTATCTTTTATCGAAAATATAATTGAAACGTCCTACATAACCAATGGTAGCTTTATCGCTGTGGCTACCTGTAGGATTGGATATAAATTCAGTACCTAATGAAAGGTCAACCGGATCATTGAAGTTATAACCGCCCATCTTTCCTGTCATTGTAGAACCTTTCAGTTGTGTCTGTTCATATAAGAATAAAGCAGAAACTGCATGCTTGCCAAAAGTATTTGCATATTCAACAGTTGGGCGGACCATAAATCTTCTGAAAGAAGAGGCCGATTTTGTATAATTACCTTTTTCACTTGTAGAAGATGCACGCATTAAATTATATGATTTTGAATCTGCACTGTATGCATTGACGTTATATCCTACTAAAAAACCATTATCTTCTGTATAGCTAGTATCGTAAACTAAGCCCAAAGAAGCTTTCAGCCCTTTCACCCATGGGAAAGCATAACTAACTTTCATTGTACCATCAAACTCATGTCTTTGATTTTTCTGGAATCCACTATTTCTCAATGTAGCAAGGGGACTTTGTGTGGTGGAACTACCAGGACCAATCCAAGCAGTGTATTCTCCTTGATAATAAATAGGGATAATAGGAGCTGCATAAACAGCCTGCTGGATTGGATTTTGTTCAGCTTGTGCACTTGTACTAATTCCAGGCCAATTCTTTTCTTCATAGAAGCCGGAGATATTAAGTTCGAACGTTAAATCCTTGGTGATATTACCTTCTACATTAGAACGAACATTGTAACGATCATAATTCACATTTTCGATGATACCAGATTGATCCAACATACCTATACTAGTAAAGAAGCGGATGTTTTTGTTACCACCAGAAGCCGAAATATTATGTTGATGTGTGAAGCCATAATTTTTAAAAACTTCTTTCGTCCAGTTTGTACTTCCATATTTACCTTCCGGATCATAGTTATTAGCTACTTTCGTCTGAATATCAGCTCCGTAATACGGACCATTACCATCAAGTTCACTAGCTTTATTATACCAATAGATATAGTCAGGACCATTTAACATTTCAGGCATAGCTGTGTTTTTTTGGAAAGTTACAGAACCGTCATATGAAAGCGTAACTTTACCTTCAGTACCTTTCTTGGTTGTTACCAAGATTACTCCATTTGCCGCTGCCAAACCATAAACAGATGCTGTGGCGGCATCTTTTAGAATAGATATGTTTTCTACATCATTCGGATTTACTGTATTCAACATACGTTCAACACCATCCACTAATATGAGGGGACTTGAATCTAAAAAAGTACCTAAACCGCGAATGTTGATAGATGTTTGATCGTTTCCGGGAAGACCGGAACGTTGAACACTTGTTACTCCCGGTAATTTACCTGTCATCATATTGGATAGGTTGGCTTGAGGAGCCATCATCAACTCTTTAGAGCCTACTTGAGAAACAGAACCTATTAAGAACTTCTTTTTTTGAGTTCCATACCCAACTACCACAACTTCATCCAATGCTTTTGCATCTTCTTGTAATCTGATAGTAATCTCTGAACGACCCTGTAAAGCAACTTCTTGAGTCTGATATCCAACAAATGAAACGACTAAAGTTGATTTTAAGTCTTGTACATTTAAGTTAAACTGCCCGTCAATATTGGTAATAGTACCATTGGACAAATTCCCTTTTACACTAACAGTAGCACCGACAAGCGGTTCATTGTTTGAGTCATACACTGTCCCTTTCACGTTCGTGTTTTTTTGAGCATGAGCGTTTAAAAAAGAAAGCGAACAGATGAATAAGGCTATAAACCTTATACTCCATGTGATTTGTTTCTCCATATTAAATATTAATGTTAATAAAACAAGATAGTTATTTATAATTCATCAAGTCTTCTAATGTTTTCCAGCACTGAAACAGCCCTCTTGGTACATGGAAACACCCTTTCCATTTTCCTCCTTTGAGTGGGAGCAATACTTCTCCTCTTCGGTTCAGGTATCCATACCATTCGGGATATTCTTTATCTTTGAAATGCTCCCAAGTGTAGTCATGTACTTTTTCAAACCATTCCAGACACCGTTTGTCTCCCGTTAACTGATAACCTTTCAGCAGGGAAATAAGCGTTTCGATATGCACCCACCAAAGTTTCTGATCCCATTCCAATTGTTGAGGTGGACAACCGTTACGGTCCATGAAATAATAGACACCTCCGTATTTCTTGTCCCAGCCATAATTAAGTATTGTAAGGGTGGTCTCTTTGGCTTTCTCTATCAATTCCGGACGGTTCAGACGTTTGCCCAGATCCATGATAAACCACATCGCTTCAATGGCATGGCCCGGAGTTACCTGACGACCTTCAAAGCAGTCAACCAGACTACCGTCTATATCTACATTTTCAACAATGATACCTCCGAGTTCAGGACGGTAAAAAACTTCCATTACTTCGTGGATGCAAGTTTCCATTGTTTCCCGCAGATAGTTCTCATCCAATAAATGCTCTATCTCCAAAGCCAGGTTGCAGAGGATCATTGGCAGGGCAAAGTTCTTCAGATTACGAGTTCCCGGATGAAGTTTGTTCCATTTGCCTTTCGGATTATTCACTTTAGACAGGATGATATCGAAGGTTTTTCTGGCGATGTCTGCATATTCCTGATTACCAGTGGCCAGGCTTAACTGACCGAAAGCCATGGTGGCAAATGTATATGAAAAGATATTGTACGGTTCTACCAATGGTCTACCCGAACGGTCAAGGGAAAAATACCAGTTATAATCGCCGTCATGTCCATATTTTTTTAGGAATTCGCCACCCTGAATGGCGCAGTCCAACCATTCTTGGCGATTTTCCACTTTATTGTAAAGCATGGAGAACATCCATACCTCACGACTTTGCAGCCAAATAAACTTATCCGTATCGAATACTTTTCCTTCACGGTCCAGACAGGTGAAGTAACCACCATACTCATGGTCTTGTGAATGTTCAAGCCAGAAAGGAAGGACGTTGTCCAGAAGCTCATCTTTGTACAGACTTGCCAGTTTCTTGAAATCCATAATCGTATTTCCATTATAGATTGTTATAGGTAATTCAGCGGTTAAAGAGATGTCTGCTGAATGACCAATGTTATTCTTACTATCCATATTTATAAAATGTTAGTTTATTGTTATTAAGGTCTGTTTTATATTTATTCCGAACGGGTCCAGTATCTTTCAATCTCCTCCAGCGACTTCCCGGTGGTCTCCGGCACGAGTTTCCAGACAATCAGCATATACGGTACGCACATAACGGCGAACAGGAAGAATGTTCCGGCGGGGGTAAGGTTCTGGAGCATCCAGGGGGTTAACTGTCCGATCAGGTACGTTCCGATCCACAGAGCAAATCCTGCTATCGACATGGCCAGTCCGCGAACCTTGGTGGGATACATCTCCGAGAGAAGTACGAACACCACGGCGCAGATGGATACGGCACAGCAGAATACATAGAACAGGAAGAAAATGAGCAGGAAGAGGCTGGATACTCCCAGGGAATCTCCGAAGAGGAAGTACAGACCGATAAGGATCAGAGAAACAACCATACCCGAAACTCCGTAATAAACCAGCTTCTTGCGGCCCACTTTATCGATAATGACAAGAGCCAGAACCGTGGTCAAAGTATTGACTAGTCCTACCAGAACTTGGTAAAATCAAAGTTTACTGTTTGCATAGTAATATTATAGTAGAAAAGTTTTATCTTTATCGCGTTAAACTAACTAATACCCCCATTATGAGAAGAATTTATTATTTACTTTTCCTTATCCTTTTAGGATATTCTTTTGACGTAAAAGCTTCAGACACAGTATTTATCCATGAAACACAAATCCCGGTTTTGATAGAGCGGCAAGACAATGTTCTGTTCTATCTTCGTTTGGATGCAAAAGAAAGTAAGAAGCTCGATGAAATCATTTTAGATTTTAGTAAAAGTACGAATCTGACTGATATTCAGGCAATCAAACTCTATTATGGAGGAACAGAGGCGTTGCAGGACAAAGACAAAAATCGCTTTGCTCCAGTAGAGTACATATCCAGCCACCGTCCGGGTGGGACATTGGCGGCTATTCCTTCCTATTCGATCAAATGTGCAGAGGTGGGATCATCAGAAAAAGTAGTATTAAAAGGTAATTACAATTTATTTCCGGGTGTAAATTATTTTTGGATCAGTTTGCAGATGAAAAAAGATGCCTCTTTGCAGACTAAGATACTCTCTGACTTATGTGCCGTTAAAGTAGATGGGAAAGAACTATGTTGTAAATCTATTTCTCCAAAGAATATTGTTCACCGGATGGCAGTTGGAGTTCGTCATGCCGGTGATGACGGTTCTGCTTCTTTCCGTATTCCCGGGTTGGTGACTACCAATAAAGGAACCTTATTAGGCGTGTATGATGTTCGATATAACAGTAGTGTCGATTTACAGGAATATGTTGACGTGGGTTTGAGCCGTAGCATCGATGGAGGAAAGAATTGGGAGAAGATGCGTCTTCCGCTTTCATTTGGCGAGTATGGTGGTCTGCCTAAAGCACAGAATGGGGTAGGAGACCCTTCTATTTTAGTAGATACTAAGACGAATACCGTTTGGGTGGTTGCCGCATGGACACATGGTATGGGTAATCAACGCGCCTGGTGGAGTTCCCATCCGGGAATGGATCTGAATCATACGGCACAGTTAGTATTGGCTAAAAGCACAGACGATGGTAAAACCTGGTCGAAGCCTATCAATATAACAGAGCAGGTGAAAGATCCTTCCTGGTACTTCCTGCTTCAAGGTCCCGGACGTGGAATAACGATGAGTGATGGCACATTGGTATTTCCAACGCAATTTATAGACTCTACCCGTGTTCCGAATGCAGGAATCATGTATAGTAAAGACCGGGGGAAAACATGGAAAATGCACAATATGGCACGAACCAATACAACGGAAGCACAAGTGGCGGAAATAGAACCGGGAGTATTGATGCTGAATATGCGTGATAATAGAGGAGGAAGCCGGGCTATTGCTATAACGAAAGATTTGGGAGAAACATGGACAGAACACCCATCTTCCCGCCAAGCACTTCAGGAACCGGTATGTATGGCCAGTCTGATTCATGTAGATGCCAAAGACAACATATTAAATAAAGATATCCTGCTGTTTTCGAACCCGAATACGACCAAAGGACGTAATCATATAACAATAAAAGCAAGTCTGGACAAAGGATTTACCTGGTTGCCGGAACATCAATTAATGCTCGACGAGGCAGAAGGATGGGGGTATAGTTGTCTGACAATGATTGATAAAGAGACAATTGGTATACTATATGAGAGTAGCGTCGCACATATAACCTTTCAAGCGATAAAATTGACAGATATAATAAAGGAATAAAGAGTCTGTCCCGAAAGTCCGAAGATTTAAATCTATGCTTACGATTTATAGGTAGCAAGATTTAGTTATAATGAAAAAGAATATTATTATAATAAAAAACGCCATTTCAGCTTACATTTGAGGGCAGAATACTACTCTTTATTTAACTAATTATAAACTGAAATTTTAGCCGATTTAATTGAGGCTTTCTGGACAGCTCATGCTAAAACAACATATTTTGTTAAATTATCCGTGAAATTTGCTGAAAAAGTAATATCTTTGAAACCGTTAATATCTAATGCCCCCACTATGATGATTGATTTGATCGGAAAAAAGACTCAAATAGCATGTGGACTACTATGCTGTTGCAGTATGGCGTATGCGCAGAGTAATGACAATTCCGAAATTGTGGTTTTAAATGCAGGTTGGGAATTTTCCCAGGCAGGTACGGAGCTATGGCGACCGGCACAGGTTCCCGGCACCGTTCATCAGGATCTTATCTATCATAAACAAATTCCCGATCCTTTTTACGGTATCAATGAACAGAAGATTCAGTGGGTGGAAAATGAAGACTGGGAGTACCGGACTGCTTTTACAGTTACCCCCGAGCAACTGAAACGGGACGACGCCCAATTAGTTTTTGAAGGTCTTGACACATACGCCGATGTATATCTCAACGGAGCACTGTTGTTGAAAGCCGATAACATGTTCGTCGGTTATACGATACCCGTCAAGTCGCAACTCCGTCTCGGAGAAAACCTTCTTCACATCTATTTTCATTCACCCATCCGGCAGACAATGCCTCAATATAACTCTAACGGATTCAACTATCCGGCAGACAACGACCATCACGAAAAACATGTAAGCGTATTCTCCCGTAAAGCCCCTTACAGTTATGGCTGGGACTGGGGAATCCGCATGGTGACTAGTGGTATCTGGCGTCCGGTAACCATCCGTTATTACGACGCAGCCTCTATCAGCGACTACCACGTAAAGCAACTTTCGCTGACCGACCAACTGGCAAAACTATCCAACGAATTGGAAATAAATAATATACTCCCTCAAGCACTTCAAGCAGAGGTGAGAATCAATACCTCCTTCGAAGGAAACACAGAAAAAGGCATTAGCCAGGCAATCACCCTACAGCCCGGAATCAATCATATATCTATTCCTTCCGAAGTGCTGTCGCCGGTACGTTGGATGCCGAATGGCTGGGGAAAGCCCGCCTTGTATGATTTCTCTGCTCAAATAATCGTAGAAGATAAAGTCGTAGCTCAACAATCCCACCGGATAGGACTGCGCACCGTTCGCCTCGTCAATGAAAAAGATCAGGACGGAGAATCCTTCTATTTTGAAGTAAACGGCGTTCCGATGTTTGCCAAAGGAGCCAACTATATTCCCCAGGATGCTCTATTGACTAACGTCACTACCGAACGCTACCAAACCTTATTTAGGGACATCAAAGAAGCCAACATGAATGTCATTCGTGTGTGGGGAGGCGGAACCTACGAAGACGACCGTTTCTATGACCTGGCAGATGAAAACGGAATACTGATATGGCAGGACTTTATGTTTGCCTGCACTCCCTATCCGTCCGACCCCACCTTCCTGAAAAGAGTAGAAGCAGAAGCCTGCTACAACATTCGCCGCCTTCGCAATCATGCTTCCCTGGCGATGTGGTGTGGCAATAATGAAATACTGGAAGCCTTAAAATATTGGGGATTCGACAAGAAATTCACGCCGGAAATCTATCAGGAAATGTTCCAGGGCTATGACAAACTGTTCCACCAACTCCTTCCTACCAAGGTAAAAGAGCTGGATGCCGACCGTTTTTATATACACAGCTCCCCGTATTTAGCCAATTGGGGACGCCCCGAATCATGGGGGATAGGAGACAGCCACAACTGGGGAGTATGGTATGGACAAAAAACTTTCGAATCACTAGATACAGATCTTCCTCGTTTCATGAGCGAATTCGGTTTCCAGTCCTTCCCGGAGATGAAGACTATTGCCACCTTTGCGGCTCCTGAAGATTATCAAATCGAATCGGAGGTGATGAATGCCCATCAGAAAAGCAGCATCGGCAATGCCCTGATTCGCACCTATATGGAACGTGACTATATCATTCCCGAAAAATTTGAAGACTTTGTCTATGTCGGACTAGTATTGCAGGGACATGGCATACGTCACGGTCTGGAAGCGCACCGCCGCAACCGTCCCTATTGTATGGGTACATTATATTGGCAATTGAATGACAGTTGGCCGGTAGTGTCATGGTCGGGTATTGATTACTACGGTAACTGGAAAGCCTTGCATTATCAGGCAAAGCGTGCATTTGCCCCCGTTCATATCAACCCTTTGCTGGAAGGTGACAACCTGTGTGTTTACCTGCTTTCCGATCATCTTGACACCCGGGAGAAACTGACGCTGGAAATGAGACTGACGAATTTTGCAGGAAAGAAAGTCGGAAGAACGGTTGTCCTTCCTTCTTTGACTCTTCCGGCCAACACTTCCCAATGTGTATATCGCACTTCGCTCACCACTTTGTTTTTTCCTGCAAAGCGCCCGCTTGCGGATGACCTGCGCCATTGCTTCATGCAACTGACCTTGAAAGACAAATCCGGGCATACGGTAGCCGAAACAGTCTACTTCTTTAGAAAGACGAAAGACCTGCTTCTGCCCAAGACAACCGTTTCCTGCAAGATAAAACAGAAAGACGGCGTGTGCGAATTGACTCTGCTTTCTCCCGCTCTTGCAAAAGACGTCTTTATTGAAATCACTTTGCAGGGAGCCCGTTTCAGTGACAACTTTTTCGACCTCCTTCCCGGAGAGCGTAAGACAGTTGTTATCACTTCTCCCCAAATAAAGAAAGGAGAGGAGATCCATTTGACAATCAAACATATTCGTGAAACCTATAATTAATTTATTAATAACTTAACACTTAATTTTTTAGTTTATGAAACAACTCTTAAAGTTAACCGGATGTCTGGCACTAGCAGGACTTTTTGCCTCTTGCCAATCGGCGCAACAGGAAGCCAACTACCAGATCATCCCCATGCCACAAGAAATTGTAACAGCTCAAGGAAATCCCTTCATTCTGAAGAGCGGTGTGAAAATCCTCTATCCGGAAGGAAACGAGAAGATGCAGCGCAACGCACAATTTCTAGCCGACTATCTGAAAACCGCTACCGGAAAAGATTTCGCTATCGAGGCCGGAACGGAAGGTAAGAATGCAATCGTACTGACATTGGGCACGGCAAACGAAAATCCGGAATCCTATCAGTTGAAAGTTGCCGGTGACGGAATCACGATTACTGGTCCTACCGAGGCCGGCGTATTCTATGGCATCCAGTCCCTGCGCAAATCATTGCCTGTGGCTGTCGGTGCAGACATTTCCATGTCCGCTGTAGAAATCAATGACGCTCCCCGCTTTGGCTATCGTGGTGCACACTTCGATACCAGCCGCCATTTCTTTACCGTAGATGAAGTGAAGACATATATCGATATGATGGCTTTGCACAATATGAACCGTTTTCACTGGCATATTACCGAAGACCAGGGCTGGCGTCTGGAAATCAAGAAATATCCGAAGCTGACAGAAATCGGTTCCAAGAGAACAGAAACAGTCATCGGACGTAACTCCGGTGAATACGACGGCAAACCTTACGGTGGCTTCTATACCCAGGAGCAGGCGAAAGAAATAGTAGCTTATGCTGCCGAACGTTATATCACAGTTATTCCCGAAATCGACCTTCCGGGACACATGCAAGCTGCCCTTGCCGCTTACCCCGAATTAGGATGTACCGGTGGCCCGTACGAAGTATGGAGACAATGGGGAGTATCTGAAGATGTGCTTTGTGCCGGAAACGATCAAGTCTTGAAATTCCTCGAAGATGTATATAGCGAATTGATTGAAATCTTCCCTTCAGAATATATTCATGTAGGTGGTGACGAATGTCCGAAAGTACGTTGGGAAAAATGTCCGAAATGTCAGGCACGTATCAAGGCGCTGGGCTTGAAATCGGATGATAAGCATAGCAAGGAAGAACGTCTGCAGAGCTTCGTAATCAACCATATCGAAAAATTCCTCAACGACCACGGACGTCAGATCATCGGTTGGGATGAAATCCTCGAAGGCGGACTTGCTCCTAACGCTACTGTTATGTCATGGCGTGGTGAAAAGGGGGGTATCGAAGCAGCCAAGCAGAAACACGATGTTATCATGACTCCGAACACTTACCTGTATTTCGACTACTACCAGACAAAAGATACGGAGAACGAACCTCTCGGTATTGGTGGTTACCTGCCTCTTGAAAGAGTGTACAGCTACGAGCCGATGCCGGCTTCCCTCACTCCGGAAGAACAGAAATATATCAAAGGCGTGCAGGCTAACCTCTGGACTGAATACATTCCTACTTTCTCTCATGCCCAGTATATGGTATTGCCCCGTTGGGCTGCCTTGTCCGAAATCCAGTGGTCGGCTCCCGACAAGAAGAATTATGAAGACTTCCTGTCCCGTCTGCCGCGCCTGATTAAATGGTACGATGCGGAAGGATACAACTATGCCAAACATGTATTTAATGTAACTGCCGAATACACGCCGAACCCGACGGACGGTACACTGGACATCACTTTGTCTACCATTGACAATGCGCCTATCCATTACACCTTGGACGGCACGGAACCTACCGCTGCTTCTCCGCTTTATGAAAGCCCGCTGAAAATCAAGGAAAATGTAACTTTCTCTGCCATTGCTGTCCGTCCTACCGGAAACAGCCGTGTGGTTTCTGAAAAGGTTAATTTCAGCAAATCCAGCATGAAGCCGATTGTAGCCAACCAGCCGGTCAATAAGCAATACATGTTCAAAGGCGAATCTACATTAGTAGACGGCTTGAAAGGAAATGGCAATTACAAAACCGGTCGTTGGATTGCGTTCTACAAGAACGATATGGACATGACTATCGACCTTCAGCAGCCTACCGAGATTTCGAGCGTTGCTATTTCTACTTGCGTGGAGAAGGGCGACTGGGTGTTTGACGCGCGAGGACTTTCCGTAGAAGTTTCGGACGATGGCAAGAACTTTACCAAAGTTGCTTCCGAGGAGTATCCTGCTATGAAAGAAAGCGATAAGAATGGTATCTATGAACATAAACTGTCATTCAGCCCGGTGAAAACTCAATACGTGAAAGTGGTTGCCCTGTCTGAAAGTAAAATGCCGGCATGGCATGGCGGCAAAGATAGTCCGGCATTTTTGTTTGTAGACGAAATCACGATAGATTAATGAATATAAGAAATAGATACGCTAAAGTTTGTCTTTTCTTATGGGTATTGGGAATGTGCTTAACCGCACATTCCCTCAAAGCACAGTCCGTCATACCTGTCCCATTAAAAATGGAGCAGGGGACGGGCTGTTTTTTACTGTCAGAGAACACAAAACTTTATATAAACTTGCAGGGTTTAGAAGCGCAGCTTCTGGAAAATTGCTTGCAAGCATTGCCGGTTCATTTGAAGAAAGGGAAAAAGAAGGATACGCAGAATATACTTTCTCTGTTGATAACTGAAAAGAACCACCAGTTGCCATCACCGGAAAGCTATACTCTTTCCGTTACTCCGCAACAAATCCTGATACGCGCCACTTCGGGAGCCGGATTATTCTATGGTGTGCAAACCCTGTTGCAGTTGGCACAACCTTCGGGGGCAGGCAGCTATTCCATAGCCTCTGTCGAGATAGAAGACACTCCCCGTTTTGCTTACCGTGGACTGATGCTGGACGTGTCCCGTCACTTTTCTACCAAAGAATTTATAAAGAAACAGATAGACGCACTGGCGTATTACAAAATCAACCGTCTGCACCTGCATCTGACCGATGCGGCAGGCTGGCGATTAGAAATCAAGAAATACCCTTTGCTGACCGAATTTGCGGCCTGGCGTACAGATCCCACCTGGAAGCAATGGTGGAACGGCGGACGTAAATATGTCCGTTTCGATGTTCCCGGAGCTTACGGCGGTTATTACACCCAGGATGATATTCGTGAAATCTTGGAATATGCCCGTCAGCATTATATCACGGTGATTCCCGAGATTGAGATGCCCTCCCATTCGGAAGAAGTGCTGGCAGCCTACCCGCAGTTATCCTGTTCGGGCGAACCTTACAAGAACTCCGATTTCTGTGTCGGCAATGAAGAAACCTTCACGTTTCTGGAAAATGTGCTGACGGAAGTCATGGAACTTTTCCCTTCCGAATACATTCATATCGGTGGCGATGAGGCCGGAAAGTCGGCTTGGAAGACCTGCCCGAAATGTCAGAAGAGAATGAAAGACGAGCATCTTGCCAATGTAGACGAGCTGCAAAGCTACCTGATATACCGCATTGAGAAGTTCCTGAACAATCATGGACGTCATCTGCTGGGATGGGACGAGATTCTGCAAGGAGGCATTGCCCCCAACGCAACCGTCATGTCATGGCGTGGAGAAGAGGGGGGCATCGCTGCCGTAACCTCCGGCCATCGTGCCATCATGACGCCGGGTGCCTACTGCTATCTGGACAGTTATCAGGATGCCCCATATTCGCAGCCGGAAGCCATCGGTGGATACCTGCCGTTGAAGAAAGTATATTCTTACAATCCCGTTCCCGCTTCTTTAACTGCGGAACAGGCGAAGTTGGTCTACGGTGTGCAAGGCAACCTATGGGTGGAATACATTCCCACTCCCGAACACGTGGAGTATATGATTTACCCCCGAATCCTGGCATTGGCGGAAACAGCCTGGTCGGCTCCGGAACGTAAGTCATGGCCGGATTTCCATACCCGTGCATTGTCGGCAGTGGCCGATTTGCAGGCAAAAGGATACCATCCTTTCGATTTGAAAAAAGAAATCGGCAGCCGTCCCGAGTCGCTTCAATCGGTCAGCCATCTGGCATTGGGTAAAAAGGTGATTTATAATTCACCTTACAGCTCCCATTATCCGGCACAGGGAAACACTGCTCTGACGGACGGTATACGTGGCGATTGGACCTATGGTGATGGCTCGTGGCAAGGATTCATCTCGGACAACCGCCTCGATGTGACGATTGATATGGAAAAAGAAACTTCCATCCATTCCGTCACTGCCGCCTTTATGCAGGTGGTAGGCGCGGAAGTATTCCTGCCGGAGACTGTGGTGATTTCCATTTCCGATGACGGAACCCATTTCACCGAGTTGCGCAAACAACACTTTGAAGTGAGCAAAGAAACACCCATCCGCTTTACGGATATTTCATGGCAGGGCGAAGCCAAAGGAAGATACGTACGCTATCAGGCACAGGCCGGAAGTGAATTCGGAGGCTGGATATTTACGGATGAGATTATTGTGAAATAAATATTGAAGGCATAAGGATAATACGTACGATGTGCTTTTTTAGGATTATTCCGGCCTAAAGCAACCGTGTAATCCGTATCATCCGGACTTGTTGATTTCAACCTGTCAATATCATTTAAATAAAAGAGGGAATCTACTCAACCAGATTCCCTCTTTTTTTGTTATATTTGTATTATTACCTTAAAAACTAAGAATATGGTACAACACGCTAGACTCATTTTCTACAGCCTTCTTCTTTTGGTAATCCCGTGCGAGGGCACGTTGGCACAGAAGATTCCCGTCGCGCCCATAGACTCATTGATTACCGTAGGATATGCCACCGGAAGTTTGAAAACCCTGTCCGGTTCCGTAGAGAAAATCACGGAGACACAGATGAACAAAGACCAGATAACGAACCCTTTGGAAGCAATCCGTGGACGTGTGCCGGGATTGACCATCCAACGGGGCTCCAACGGACCGGCGGCTCTGGATGCGGTGCGCCTGCGGGGAACTACCTCACTGACCAGCGGCAACGACCCTTTGATTATCGTCGACGGAGTATTTGGCGACTTGAGTATGCTTACCTCCATTTACCCTACGGATATTGAGAGTTTTACCATTCTGAAAGACGCTTCCGAAACCGCACAGTACGGTTCGCGAGGTGCATCCGGTGTGATAGAAGTCACCACCAAAAAAGGGATGAGCGGCAGGACACAGGTAGCTTACAACGGTAGCTTCGGGATTTCCACCGTCTACAAGAATTTGAAAATGCTGTCCGGTGATGAATTCCGTCGTGTAGCATCGGAACGAGGCATTTCCATTCTGGATAAAGGGAACAATACCGATTTCCAGAAAGAGATTGAGCAGACAGGACTGCAACAGAATCATCACATCGCCTTTTATGGCGGTTCCAGTGAGTCCAGTTATCGTGTTTCCCTCGGTTTTATGGATCGTCAGGGAGTGATTCTGAATGAAGACATGAAGAACTTCACTTCAAATATGAACATGAATCAGAAAATGTTCGACGGCTTCCTGAACTGCGAGTTGGGAATGTTCGGCTCCATTCAGAAGAATCATAACCTGGTAGATTATCAGAAAACGTTCTATTCGGCAGCTACGTTCAATCCTACCTATCCCAATCATAAAGACCCCGTCACCAATTCGTGGGACGGAATAACAACCGCCAGCCAAATTACCAATCCATTGGCATGGATGGAAGTGCAGGACGATGATGCCACTTCGCACATCAGTACGCACGCCCGTCTCACTTTCAATTTGATGGAAGGACTGAAACTAAGCCTGTTCGGAGCTTATACTTACAATATCGTAGAAAATTCGCAATACCTCCCCACTTCCGTCTGGGCGAACGGTCAGGCATACAAAGGAACCAAAAAACGCGAATCTTTATTGGGAAACATGATGCTGACCTATAAGAAAAACTGGAAAAAGCATTTCTTTGACGTACTCGCACTTGCCGAACTTCAGAAAGAGACTTATACCGGCTATTATACCACAGTCAGCAATTTCAGCACCGATAAGTTCGGGTATAATAACCTTCAGGCAGGAGCGCTCCGTTTGTGGGAAGGCACTAATTCCTACTACGAGCAACCGCGCCTAGCATCTTTCATGGGACGCTTCAATTATACATACGCCGACCGCTACGTACTGACGTTGAATGCCCGTACAGATGCTTCCTCCAAATTCGGAGCCAACCATAAATGGGGCTTTTTCCCCTCTGCGTCCGCGGCATGGGTGATTAGTGAAGAAGAATTTATGAAGCAATTCCCCGTGATAGACAATCTGAAATTCCGTATCGGTTACGGTCTGGCAGGTAACCAGAGCGGGATTGACTCATACACAACGCTGAATCTCGTCAAGCCGAACGGTGTCGTCCCCGTCGGAAACTCCGCCATCGTATCTTTGGGAGATATTCGGAATACGAATCCTGACCTGAAATGGGAAGTGAAACATACCTTTAATACCGGTTTCGACATCGCTTTATTCGGCAACCGCCTGTTGCTTTCCGCCAACTATTACAACTCCCGCACTACGGATATGCTTTACCTTTATAACGTAAGCGTGCCCCCTTTCACCTATAACACCTTGCTTGCCAACATCGGCTCCATGCGCAACTGGGGTACGGAAATCGCCATCGGTATCACCCCTTTGAAAACGAAGGACATGGAACTGAATATCAATGCCAACATCACCTTCCAGCGCAACAAACTGCTTTCATTGAGCGGTATGTATAACGGCGAAATGCTTTCTGCTTCCGAATATAAAAGTCTTGCCAGCCTTGATGGAGCCGGCTTCCACGGCGGCTACAACCACATCGTTTATCAGATGGTGGGGCAACCGTTGGGCGTGTTCTATCTTCCTCACAGCACCGGACTGGAGTCCGACGGAAACGGTGGATATACCTATGGCATCGCCGACCTGAATGGCGGAGGCGTCAGTCTGGAAGATGGTGAAGACCGCTACGTGGCAGGGCAAGCCGTACCCAAAACGATTCTAGGATCTAACATCAGTTTCCGTTACAAGCGTTTCGACCTGTCTTTGCAGATCAACGGAGCCTTCGGACATAAAATCTACAACGGAACTTCCCTGACCTATATGAACATGAATATATTCCCCGACTACAACGTAATGAAGAAAGCTCCGCAACAGAACATCAAGGATCAGACCGCCACCGACTATTGGCTGGAAAAGGGAGATTACGTCAACTTCGACTATGTGACGCTGGGCTGGAATGTGCCGATTGAAAAGGTGCAGAAACTAAAGAAATATGTCCGTTCCCTGCGCTTGGCATTTACTGTCAACAACCTGGCAACCATCTCCGGTTATTCGGGACTTTCGCCCATGATTAACAGTTCCACGGTGAACTCAACGTTGGGCGTGGACGATAAACGGGGGTATCCGTTGGCACGGACGTACACCTTAGGATTGAGTATTAACTTTTAATGGAGGAGGAGAGGATGAAACGATATATGAAAAATAGAAATCAGTTTTTGCAGATCTCAAAGCAAATAATCTACCCTTCAAGAATATTATTATTTTTTCTGGTGACGAGTCTGACCTTATTTTCCTGTGATAAGTTCTTACAGGAAAATCCGAAAGACAAGCTACCGGAAGAGGATGTCTACAATACGATCTCGGAAGTATATCTCAATGCGGTAGCTTCGCTTTATACCTACATAGGCGGTTATAGTGACAGTCAGGGATTGCAGGGAACGGGTAGGGGAGTCTACGACCTGAACACTTTCACTTCCGACGAAGCCATCATCCCCACCCGTGGAGGCGACTGGTACGATGGCGGTTTCTGGCAAGGACTTTACCTGCACGATTGGGGTGTTGAGAATGACGCTATTCAAGCTACATGGGAATATCTTTACAAAGTCGTCATGCTAAGCAACAAATCGCTCGAACGGATAGACAAGTTTGCCGAAACCCATTCCGATGCTGCACTTCCGGCATACCGGGCGGAAGTGCAGGCCATGCGAGCCATGTATTATTATTATCTGATGGATTTGTTCGGACGCATCCCGTTGGTTCAATCCTCTTCAGTGGCAATGAAAGAGGTTGTCCAGAGTGAACGGAAAACGGTTTTTGAGTTTGTATTCAAGGAATTGCAGGAAGCGGCTCCTCTGTTGAGCGATGCGCACAGCAACCAGTCCGGTCCTTATTATGGCCGTATCACCCGTCCGGTAGCCACTTTTCTATTGGCTAAACTGGCTCTGAATTCCGAAGTCTATACGGACAATGATTGGACAGACGGACAACGTCCGGACGGAAAAAACATAAAGTTTGCAGTGAACGGCAACGAACTCAATGCGTGGGAAACAGTCATCTACTACTGTGACCAGCTGAAGACGCTGGGCTACAACGAATTGGAACCAAAATACGAAACCAATTTCTCCATTTTTAATGAATCATCGATAGAGAATATTTTTACCATTCCGATGAATAAAACCTTGTACACCAATCAAATGCAATATCTATTCCGTTCCCGCCACTACAATCATGCCAAGGCGTACGGCCTAAGCGGTGAGAACGGTCCCAGCGCAACTATTGAAGCTCTCAAAACCTTCGGTTATGAAACAGCCGAACAAGATCCCCGCTTTGATATTTGCTATTTTGCGGGAGTGGTGCACGATCTGAAAGGAAACATCATCAAGCTGGATGATGGCACCGTATTGGAGTATCTGCCCTGGAAAGTAGCTCTGGATATCACAGATACCCCGCACGAACAAACCGCAGGAGCCCGTATGAAAAAGTACGAAGTCGACCCCACTGCCACAAAAGACGGTAAGTTGATGGAGAATGACATTGTACTGTTCCGCTACGCGGATGCTCTGTTGATGAAGAGTGAAGCGAAAGTGCGCAATGGAGCTAGTGGAGATGAAGAACTGAATGAAGTCCGTAGCCGCGTCAATGCCTCCTCTCGTCCTGCCACTTTAGAGAATATCCTTGCCGAACGTCAACTGGAACTGGCTTGGGAAGGTTGGAGACGTCAAGACTTGGTTCGCTTCGGGAAGTTTACAAGAGCTTACAGTAGCCGTCCGCAATTGCCGGATGAGGGAAACGGATATACTACCGTGTTCCCTATACCGGAGAAAATACGGGTGATGAATACGAAGTTGAAGCAGAATCCGGGGTATTAACAGCAGTTATTATTCAATCAACTCAAAATCATATTTTTCAAATTCATTCCCGTTGATAATCATAGCAATTTGGTGAAGTCCGAGATGGAGCTTCCTCGTTGTAACCACCCGGAAAGAATGTTTTCGGGTGATTCGCGTGGTTGAGTTCCCGGCATATTCTTTCTCGCTGATTTTATGCACTTTCTTCGTCAACGTTCCATTCGCTTTTTGGTAATAGATTCCATATTCGAGTCGTATCTTGGTCGTTTGATCGTTCTTGTTCAACAGTTTAAAACTAACCTCCAACGAATCCCCGACTTTCACTTCCGGGCTTGAAATTTGGAAATCCTCCACACAGATATTGCTGATAGTAGAGTTGAAGCCAAACAACTCCATCACCTCCGGATTGCCTTGTTTTAAGAGCGTCCGGCAGCCGTGTTTAATAATCCAATCCACCTCTTTCGATTCTCCCTTCCATTTCTTCACTAAATCAATGACGATTTCGGGATTATCTTTCGCGATATCATTCAAATTATTGGCAACGCTCAACCGCACAAATCTTGCCGGATCATTTTTTAGATTTTCCAGAATAGGAATGATAGGCGCAGGATTCTCTTTCAGGTTCGGCAACGCCATCGCCCAGGGAAGACGCGGACGACAACCTTCTGACGCAAGCCGCCTGACTCCCCAATGTTCGTGTTTCGACCAAACCAACATCTGTTTCATCATCTGATCCGGATATTTGATAATAAAAGAATGAGTCACAAACTCGCAACTTGTGAACTGCGTGATTTTCTCTATCGCCTTGACAGAAGTTTCGTAATCGTCCAGCCCATATTGTTCGACATAATTATCCAGAATTCCCCCATACTCCAAAGTCAAACCAAACTTCGTGTCGTCTATCACCGAGAAATCAGGTCGTGTCTTTTTTATATGATCCAACAATTCAAGTATCTTAGCGATCGCCTCTTTGTAATCTGCCGGTAAAAACTTTCTTAGCACCGTTGTGATGTGCATGCAGCGTTGTTTAAGTTCCCTGCCTTCCCATTCATCGTCCATCACTTGAGATACAAACTCGCGAGCATCAAAATCGTTGATAACAAGTTTCAAATCTTTCGTAAACAGATCGAAAAATTGCTCGTTAAACATGTTTTTAAAAGGTTCTGCCATTCTTTAAATATATAGTTTAGTTAAACAGTTATTGTTTTTTTATGGAGCGACTAAATAATATTTCTTTGATAAATTCGTTTTTTATAATTTGAATTTTAAAGTGTTGATAATTATTTTATGCCGATCTATTTGTTTGTTATACAAATATATGCCATTTTTTTTAGGATAGCTCTATATCGCGCCTTATTTAGGTAAACTATATGAAAAGATTGTGCGAGAGGGAGTCTATTTAGAGAATATCATAAAAAAAAGTGAGCCACAAAAAAAGATTGCAGCCCACTTATTCCTTATATATGATAATATGATAGCAAAAAGATTAATCGAAGAAACTCTTGAATTTCTTGAAAATCTTCTCTTTTACCGACGTGTTAGGTTTGAAATTGTCCGAAGCTTCCATCTTTTCGAGCGTGTTCTTTTCCTCCTTGTTGAGAGCTTCCGGCACATAGATACTGATATTGACCAGCAAATCTCCCGTACCGTACCCGTTTACATTCGGCAACCCCTTGCCACGCAAGCGAAGCACTTTACCCGGTTGAGTACCCGAATCAATCTTCACTTTCACTTTGCCGTCGATTGTCGGAATTTCCACAGCACCGCCCAGTGCAGCCGTCGGGAAACTAAGCAACAGATTATAAATCAAATCATTTTCGTCGCGAATCAAGTCCTGATGCGGTTCTTCCTCAACGAGGATCAATAAGTCGCCTGCCACACCGTTGTGCTTGCCGGCATTTCCTTTGCCGCCCATAGAGAGCTGCATCCCCTCTGCCACTCCAGCAGGGATATTCACCGATACCACTTCCTCGCCGTAAACGATTCCGTCGCCACCACACTTCTTACATTTATTCTTGATAATCTTTCCCTCGCCGCCACACGTAGAACAAGTGACGCGAGTCTGCATCGTGCCCAGAATGGTCTGCTGGTTACGGATCACCGAGCCGCTACCCTTGCAAGTAGGACAAGTCTCCGATCCGCCGTCACCCTCGGCACCCGTGCCATGACACTGGTCGCACGGCACATATTTTTTGAGTTTAAATTTCTTTTCTACTCCGGTAGAGATTTCCTTTAATGTCAGCTTCACTTTCACACGGAGGTCACTGCCGCGATACCGGCGTTGCTGTGAACCGCCACCGCCGCCAAATCCGCTGAATCCTCCGAAGCCTCCCCCGAAACCGCCGCCGCGGCCACCGAAGATGTCGCCAAACATAGAGAAGATGTCATCCATCGACATTCCCTCGCCACCGAAACCACCGAACGGACCGCCATTGCCTGCCGCACCGCTCACTCCCGCATGACCGAACTGATCGTAACGCGAACGCTTCTCCGGATTGCTCAACACGTCGTATGCCTCGGCCGCCTCCTTAAATTTCTCTTCAGCCTCCTTGTCGCCCGGATTCTTGTCGGGGTGATACTGAATTGCTTTCTTACGGTATGCTTTCTTTATTTCTTCTACTGTGGCTGTCTTCGTCACCTCCAATATTTCGTAATAGTCTCTTTTTTCTGCCATGCCCATTTATTGATTTATGATTGAAAAGATTTATGATTTATGAATTCTGATTTATGATTTACTCTGCAGACCAATAGCGCAGCCATAAATCATAATTCATAAATCTCCTCATTCTCCTACTACCACTTTAGCGTGGCGGAGCACTTTGTCGTTCAGTGTATATCCCGTTTGCACACAGTCCAGAATCTTACCTTTCTGTGCTTCCGACGGTGCGGGGATTACCGCGATGGCTTCATGGTAATCAGTGTCCAGTGGTTGGTCTTTTGTTTCGATGACTTTCACACCGTTTTGTGCCAGGACAGCCATAAATTTATTGTAAATCAGTTCTACTCCTTCTTTTACGGCATTGACATCTGTTGCCGTTTCCATTGTTTTGATGGCACGTTCGAAGTCGTCCACCACCGGAAGAATACTGCTAAGGCTCTTTTCGCCACCGTTCAGAATCAGTTCGGCCTTCTCCTTCATGGTGCGTTTCCGGTAGTTGTCAAATTCGGCAGACAAGCGCAGGTATTTATCCTTCTGCTCTTCAATCTCCTCTTGGGCCTTTTCCAGTTCTTTTTCCAACTCTTCTTCATGAGTCAGGGGAGTGGCGTCCTCCGCTTGTTCGTTTTGCGGTTGTTCTTCCGCATGGTTTTGAGTTTCCTCAACGTTCAGTTCTTCTTCCTTCACTTTTTTTTCTTTCGGATCCATCTTGGTATTTACTATTTTACTATTTACTATTTAACACACACGTTATCTTACTTGGTAGAATAACGCCAATAAACATACCGGGCTGACCGGATGTCATTGATTTTGTCTGCAAAAACTTTGCCAAGTTGGCTGTTTTGCCAAAAAACGCAGCAAAGGTAACACTTTTATGTCAGATTGGCACATATCAGATAGCTCATAATTCATTTTAAATGTCTAACTTTGCACGCTAAAATAGTTAATACTAAAATAGTAACTAACGAAATAGTAAAATAGTAGCTAGCAAAATAGTAAAATAGTAACTAGTAAAATAGTAAATAAAGAAGATGATTACAGTTTCGAACGTTTCGGTACAGTTTGGTAAAAGAGTGTTGTTTAATGACGTAAACTTGAAGTTTACGAGTGGTAATTGTTATGGTATTATTGGTGCTAACGGTGCGGGAAAATCTACCTTCCTTCGTACGATTTACGGAGATTTGGACCCGACAACGGGTACCATTGCGCTCGGACCGGGCGAACGCCTTTCGGTGTTGAGCCAGGACCACTTTAAGTGGGACTCTTATACCGTTATGGATACTGTGATGATGGGGCATACTGTGTTGTGGGACATCATGAAGCAACGCGAAGAATTGTATGCGAAAGAAGATTTCACAGATGAAGACGGACTGAAAGTATCCGAGTTGGAAGAGAAATTTGCCGAGTTGGACGGATGGAATGCGGAAAGCGACGCAGCCATGCTGTTGAGCGGACTGGGCGTGAAAGAAGATAAGCATTATGTATTGATGGGTGAGTTGAGCGGTAAGGAAAAAGTGCGTGTCATGCTGGCGCAGGCATTGTACGGAAATCCGGACAACCTCTTGCTCGATGAGCCTACCAATGACTTGGATATGGAGACAGTGACCTGGTTGGAAGAGTATCTCTCCAACTTCGAGCATACTGTATTGGTAGTGAGCCACGACCGTCACTTCCTCGATTCTGTATGTACGCACACCGTAGACATCGACTACGGAAAAATCAATATGTTTGCCGGTAACTATAGTTTCTGGTACGAATCCAGCCAGTTGGCTCTCCGTCAGCAGCAGAACCAGAAGGCGAAGGCTGAAGAGAAGAAGAAAGAGTTGGAAGAATTTATCCGCCGTTTCAGCGCCAACGTAGCGAAGAGCAAGCAGACCACGAGCCGTAAGAAGATGTTGGAGAAACTGAACGTAGAAGAAATCAAACCTTCTTCACGTAAGTATCCGGGCATCATCTTCACTCCCGAACGCGAGCCGGGCAACCAGATTCTGGAAGTTTCCGGATTGAGCAAGAAGACGGAGGAAGGCGTAGTGCTTTTCAACGACGTCAATTTCAACGTAGAGAAAGGTGACAAAGTGGTATTCCTGTCGCGCAACCCGCGTGCGATGACTGCGTTCTTCGAAATCATCAACGGAAACATGAAGCCGGATGCCGGTACCTTCAACTGGGGGGTAACCATCACCACTGCTTACCTGCCGCTGGATAATACCGATTTCTTCAATACCGACCTCAACTTGGTGGACTGGTTGAGCCAGTTTGGCGAAGGAAACGAAGTGTATATGAAAGGTTTCCTCGGCCGTATGCTTTTCTCCGGCGAAGAGGTGTTGAAGAAAGTAAGCGTACTCTCCGGAGGTGAGAAGATGCGTTGTATGATTGCCCGTATGCAGCTCCGCAATGCAAACTGTCTGATTCTGGACACTCCGACCAACCATTTGGATTTGGAATCTATCCAGGCATTCAACAACAACCTGAAGACGTACAGGGGAAACATCCTTTTCTCTTCTCATGACCACGAGTTTATCCAAACGGTTGCCAACCGCATCATCGAACTGACACCGAACGGTATCATCGACAAGATGATGGAGTATGACGAATATATCACGTCCGATCACATCAAGGAATTGAGAGCGAAGATGTACGGGGATCAGTAATTCCCCGTCTTGGATGTCGTAGCCATCGTATAAAACTTAGGCGCGAATTACACGGATAACACGTTTCTGATTTTAAAGAAATCGTGCAATTCGTGTAATCCGCGCCTGATTTTTATAGATAGGATTCCATTCACCTGTTCTGATGAGATTATTTATTTAGCCCAATATCAGATGTGGAGGTGAGTGCATACCTAAATCGGTGTTTGTGATGTGACAAGTACTTTATGATACCTCTTCCATCAGCACCAATTCCCAACTGCGCCATACGATCGTTGCCAGTTTCAATCCCCCTTTCTCACGAGCTTCTGCCACACATTCATCCTTGCTATAGCGAATCAACTGTTCCCGCGCATCATCGGCAAGTGCGCGTATCTCTTTCTCCGACGCTCCTGCTTTCGCATACTTCACCTCCAATAGATACGTGTACGGTGGAGATACAGGTGCCGCCGGACTGGGCTTAAAGAAGAAATCGGCAAAACCCTTATTCATCTCATATTCCGGATATAGTTGATAATAGCGGAACATACTTAGATAGGCGAGGAGGAATCCTTTGATATGAGCTTCCCCTTCTATGTACTCCCTTATCCGGCTCTGCTCTCGAATGGCCTCTGCTAGAAATTCGAACAACGGTTTCCAGTCTCCTTTGAAGGACATATTCTCAAACAGAGTGCGCAGACGGTTCACGTCGAGCTTGAAGATGTCATGACGGGCATATCCCTGAATCAGGAAATTGAATAGCTGTTCGCGAACCACCAGATTGGGAATGTGCAGGATGGGACGTCCCATCATATCCACCCCTTTGATAGAAAGCAGTCCGAAATAGAACAGCAGAGATTTGAAGTTGCCCACGTCCGTCATTTCCAGTGCGGAGAAATGGGTGACTATTTCAGTCACTATCTCGCCTTGCTCCGCAATCTCCTTGATGACGGAGAAGTTTTCGCCCAGTCCATGGTCGAGACGGACAAGGTAGGCAAGCTTGTTAAAGTCCGTACGGATATTGGGATCTACAATCTCTTTAGGTTTCACTCCGTGCAATATCAATGACTTCATGCAGTAGAGCACCATGTCCGAGTTGAACATACAATCTGCTAATTTATTTTCACTGAAGCAATAATTGTCATAGTTAGGCTTCATCATTGTCACCGCATCGTCTACCGACATCGGGAGAGCGCCTTGTTCCTTATAATACGTCAGCATCTCGCGCAATTCCTTCTCGCTGAAACCTACAAGGTCGTTAAACCACGGGTCGGTGGTGATATTCGTTCCGATGTTGAATCCGCTTGTCACGTCGTCCATCGTCACCGGGCTTACTCCTGTGATGAACAAACGGTTGACGGCAGAACCCATTCCTGTCGTGGCGGCTTTGATTACATTGAAAAACCTGCGGATATATCCTTCGCCATGCGTCGCTTTTCGATATAAGTCCGTGCCGTAAGTAGAAAGAATGGTATTCGTGAAATTATCGTATTCATCAATCAGGAGATAGATTTTGATGTCTCCCTTACGGGTGGCATAGGTATTGATTGAGGACAAAAAGGCTCCGGGATCTGCTTGTGTTTTTTCATCCAGCACTTTCCAAATGTCTTTTCCCAACAGATGCTCATATCTATAAACAAAATCGGACAGCTTCCCGCAACAATGCAACCGGAAAGATTCCTCCACCTCATTGATATTCGAGCTCACCTCCGAGAAATTGAATCTCATGATGAGAAACTGGTTATGTATCGGCGTAGGATGCTGCCCGATATACAGATTGCCGAACAATTCGTCGAACTGGTCGGCATACCGAACGTCATAATAAGCCTCCAGCATTGCCAGCGTCAGACTTTTCCCGAAGCGCCGGGGACGGATCAGGAACAGATAAGACGGTTGCATTTCTATCTTTTCGATAAACATCGTCTTATCCACATAATAATAGTTTTCTTTTTGGATGCGACCGAAATCCGTCAATCCGTATGGTATTTGCTTCATCATATTGTGATTCCTATCTTTATTCATCATTCATATCGAGCAAATATACGGAAAAACGGATGAAAGTGACACGTTTTATGCCACTAATTTATCCGTTTATCTGTTATTTCGTGCAAAAACGACTATTTGGAGGAAAAAAGCTATTTTGTGGAAAAACGACTATCCGTGTGAAAACTGCCATTTCGCGGGAAAACTACAACTCCAACCCCGTCTGCACCGGAAGCTGCGGGCGTATTGAATTTTCTTTGCGCTCTTCGGCCGAATACTCCACCACCCAATATTCCGTGATATTGTTGGAGGTCTTCCGTGAGTGGAAATGGTTGTTTTCCAATACCGTGACCAGCATTTGTTTCATCTGTGCGTTGGCCTGTGTGCGCCCGTTCATGCTCAATACCGACAGCAGCTGGGAGGCAGGATACCATTTTGCTTGTATATCGTTTGGTCTGGCTGCCCGGAAATAGAAGAAAAGATTCTCCTCTACCGGATCTTTTTGGCGGAACGCCTCATTGCGGTTGTTGAGAAACGTAATCTCCTGGTTCTCATACCAATATTGAAACCCCTGCCGGTAGAGTGCGTATGCTTGTGCATATATCCCCTGATGGTTGACAGGCGTGTGATAATCTATTTCCAGCAACGTATTGAACAGGATGCGCCTGTTCTCGCCGATGTCCGGCAGACAGTGCGGATTGTTGGTGCTGGCGATGAATGATGCGCGGCGGATGAACGTATAATTTTGGATGTCGTAAACCTTCCGTTCGTTCATTACATCTTGCGTGATGAGACTTTTCAACTCCTGCATGCGTGCGGGAGAGAGCGTATCAAACTCATCCAGATTGATGGGCAGGCAGGACGACATTTGCAGGAGATGGTCTTTGTTGTCGGGACTAATCATGCCGTTGCGATAATAATCCTTCAGCTCCGGTGGGAGGAGATGGCGGACAAAAGTACTCTTGCCTTTTCCCTGTGCGCCGTGGAGCAGCATCAACTGGTGGTTTTGCGCTTCGTCGTCGATGGCACATGCCACCATTCCCACCAGCCAGCGGCGGAAGCTGTCTTCAAAAAAAGCCTGGTCTGCCGCTTTCACTGTTTTTGTCAGTTGGCCGATGTGGTCTGTTTTCCCGTCCCATGTCTGGAGTGAGGTGAAATAATGAATAAACGGGTTGAACGGCTTTGCATAGTCCGAGTCTACCAGTGCTTTCAAATTAGCTTGCGAACTGTATATCTTCTTCATCTGTGCGTTGATATAGAATGTGTTGACATCCTTTGTGCGCAGTGTACTGAAAGGTGGCTGCTCTGTTTTAGGGAGATCAGGTATTATTTTCCGGAACTCGATTTGCTCTTTCACCACGTTTCTCCTGATTTCGTAGTGTTCGTCCATAAATTTGATGACTTGGCATATTCTCGGTTGTTGGCTTTCTTCTTCCGCCTGATCGGTCTTTGAGGTGTATTGGTAAGCATTGTGCAAGGGCAGTTCGAGGTCGAAGTCGGGTAGGTCGCCGAAATGACTGTGTGCCAGACTGACGGCTTCCTCTTCCGTGATATGGCGATGGTAACACTGATTGCCGAGACAATAGAAGAAATTGTCCCGGTTGCCTGTCTCGAGACGTTCTTTGCGTTTGGTGTACTCCAGCGCCTTGCGGAAGTCGAGTTGCACTTGCAGGTCGATGGGCGACGCATTCTCCTGCACGGGGAGGAGCGGGGATCGTTTTCCCGGATTCTTGCGCTTCTTGTTTTTACATTCTTCTTCAGTGGGCAGTGTCACTTTTACGGTCAGCGGCTTCACGTTTTCCAGTCGTTCGGTAGAGAGGAAGGCGTCCGGATCGTGCGACACGAAGAATCCGCGTCCCGGGTCACTTCCGCTGGTGTCTACTTTGGTATTGAGCAGCTTTTCATATTGGCTGCTTGCCAGGGCGTATATGCGGTGGTGGTAGCGTTCGAGGGTGAGGAAGTCTACGGTTCCCAATGCGTTCAGTTCGGTGCGTAAGGTTTCCGCCTCATTGCCGGTAAGATAGACGAAGATCTTCAGCCCGTGCATCCGGGGGCTGACGAAGCTGCCTAGCGTGTCGGGGCAATCGTTCACTAGTTGGCGGAATTCCGGGATCTTTTCTGCCGGCATATCGTCACAGTCGAGCGTGATGATGTCCTGATACGTGTCCAGACTGTAAGCCAGCCTTTCCTTGGCGTAAGTAGCCGTGATGGTGCAGTAGGGCAGTTGCTTCTTCATGTGGTCTGCTTTCACCGTTTCTCCTGCATCCATTGCTTCCCGGAGTCTCCGGATTCTGTCGCGATAGACATCCCCCCGGATAAATTCGAACATTTGCCGGATACTGATACTTCCTGATACGAGTGATAATCCCCTGTATGTCGTTATTGAGATATTTTCCATTTTAATTATTGATATGAATGTAAGTCGTGTCAATATTAACACACTGCAAAGGACGGCTTTTCATGTAGAATAAAAAAACTGCTTTTGGTACTCAAAAAGCAGTTTTTTAACAGTCGGTTCTTTCGTGTTAATCTTCAAGAAGCGTTCTTTTCATTCTTTGTATCTCATAATCAATCTCTTCCACGCTTAATGATTCGTCCGAATCATCCGATTTCTTGAAATCAACAGCCATAAACAACAACTCTGCAAAGTATTTGGGGCTTTTAATGTTAAAAACAGAGTCATGGTCATAACAGAGATGGACAAAGGGGAGGAGAAACTTCTTGCGGTCGCTTGGACTTACCTCTATTCTGTTGGTATACAAATTGTTGACAGTGCCAAGCATTTGCGTGATAAACTGGGATACTTGGGGAAATTCTCCCTTTTCGAGTGTTACAGCCTGTTTGTTCTGGTAAACGAAGCCTTCGGAAAAAATGTCTTTTTTCTCATGATTTTAAGTGTTATTTGATTAGTGTTAAAAAATGTTGGTCTAAAAAGACGCAAAGGTACGTTTTATTTTGTTTCTATCGTTTACTTATACTTTTTATTCTCTTTATATATTTTATTTGATGGAAAAAGCGTGTAATTGAGGTGGAGGGGGACCAC